>JAJZNH010000124.1 GCA_021811745.1 Acidobacteriota bacterium | reverse complement strand
CGAGATGGACGCCGCACGCCTAGCCAAGCTCCCGCCAGGCGAGCAGGCGCGCAAGCTCTCCGCCCAGGCCAAAGGCTATCTGGACCGTGGTCTGCTGCTCGAGGCTGAGCGGCTCTATCAGTCCGCCGTAGCGGCCGATCCCGACTTCGCCGAAGCACATGCCGGCTTGGCCGAGGTCCGTGAACGGGCTGGGGATGCGGCCGAAGCCCGAAGACAGGCTGAGAGAGCCCTCCAGCTGACGCCCTCCGCCGAGGCTTATCTCGTGATGGCCCGGTTGGACCTAGCGGCGAACCGTCTCAGCCAGGCAAGCACGGAAGCGAATCAAGCCCTGAAGCTTGATCCCACAAACCAGGAAGCGCAGGAACTCAGCCGGCAGATTGTGGTCAAGCAGGGCCAGAAGTAGGACAGCAACAGCGATCCTGAAGGAGCAAGCCATGCGTCAGCGCCCATGTAGGTTCGCAGCCAAGGCGGGTCTGGTTGCGATGTTGGGAATCGTGGTTTGTATGGCGGCCGCTTCGGCCTCGGCCCAACAACCATTGGTGGATAAGTTCATCCTCCACGACACCATTCAGCCCGTCAGCGCCTCCGAACTCGAACAAGCGATCACCAAGGCAAACACCGACGGCGCGCAGGCTCTGCTGGTGGAAATGGATACGCCGGGTGGTCTCGTCGAGTCCATGCGCGCGATGGTAGGCGCCATCTTGCGCTCGCGCGTTCCCGTCATCGTTTATGTGGCGCCCTCGGGTGCACGCGCCGGCTCGGCCGGCTTCTTCATCCTTGAATCGGCCGACGTAGCCGCTATGGCGCCGGGCACGGAGGCCGGCGCTGCCCACGTCGTCTTCGAGTTTGGCAAACCCGGCACCACCGAGATGCAGAAGATCCAAAACGACGCCCAGGCCTTCTTGCGCTCCTATGTCACCCGGCGCGGCCGCAACGCCCAGGCCGCGGCTGAGGCTGTCGCTTCCTCCCACTCCTACACTGCCGAGGAGGCTCTGAAAGCCAATCTCATCGATTTCGTCGCTAGCAGCGATGCCCAACTCTTCAACCAACTGCAGGGCTTCCAGATCACCCGCATCGACGGCGCTAAGATGGCCCTTAATCTGGCCGGCGCGCGTGTTCAGATCTTCCACCGCTCACTGCGCGACGAACTACTTGGCTGGCTCGTCGATCCCAACATCGCTCTGTTGTTTTTGGTGGCCGGCGCCTTGCTCATCTATCTTGAGTTCAACGCCCCCGGCACCATCGTTCCCGGCGCTCTGGGCACCCTGATGGTGCTTCTCGGCGCTTTCGGCCTCAATCTCCTCCCCATACGCTTCACCGCCGTACTGCTGCTCGTAGCGGGACTGGCCTTCCTCGTCCTTGAAGCCAAGTTTGGCGGCCACGGCGCTCTGGCGATTGCCGGTATTGTTTGCCTCACCTTCGGCACCCTCACCCTGGTCGCCGCACCCATCCCGCAGATGGGCGTGAACCCGCTGGTCGCCATTGCCATCAGCTTGGGATTCGGCTCCATCACCGTCTTTCTCCTCCGTCTGGTGGTCCGCGCCCGGCGGCGGAAGGCCACCATGGGAGCCGATTCCATGGTCGGTGCTGAGGCCACGGCCATGGAGCCGCTCAATCCCGAAGGCCACGTCCTGGTCGAGGGCGAAATCTGGCGCGCCATCGCCACGCAGCCCGCTCCGGCTGGCGCTGTCCTGCGCATCGTTGGACACGAGCAGATGCTTCTCCACGTCGAACCGGTCTCCGTCTCGCATCCTCCCCAAGCGGCACGATAGCCGTCCCGGAGGAGAACTGGAGTACAATCCGTGCTGAGAGTTACCGGCACCAAGTGAGGAAAGTCCAATGTCGTTCGCCGATCTACCCCTCCCGACCCTGATCCTTGTCGCCATCATCGTCCTCTACTTGCTCAACTCCATCAAGATCTTGCGCGAATATGAACGCGCGGTCATCTTCCGCCTGGGCCGCGTCCTGGGAACGCCCAAGGGGCCCGGCATCATCCTCGTCTTCCGGCCCATCGATCAGATGATTCGTATCTCTTTGCGCCAGGAGGTCCTCGAGGTCCCACCCCAGGACATCATCACCCGCGACAACGTCACCCTCAAGGTGAACGCCGTGGTCACGCTCTACGTCGTCAACCCCAACGACGCCGCCATTAAGGTGGCCAACTACGTCTATCAGACCTCGCAGTTCGCGCAAACCACGCTGCGCTCGGTGCTCGGCGAAGTGGAGCTCGACGAGGTGCTGAGCCACCGCGACAAGCTCAATCTGCGTATTCAAAGCATCATCGACCAGCGCACCGAGCCCTTCGGGGTTAAGGTTGTCTCCGTGGAGGTCAAGCAGGTGGACCTGCCCGAACAGATGTTGCGCGCCATTGCCAAGCAGGCCGAAGCTGAACGCGAAAAACGCTCTAAGATCATTCACGCCGAGGGCGAATATGCCGCGGCGCAGCGGCTGGTGGACGCCGCCACGCTCATGGCCACACAGCCTATGACCCTGCAACTGCGGTATTTGCAGACGCTGGCCGACATCGGGGTAGAAAAGAACACCACCATCGTCTTTCCGCTGCCCCTGGAGATGCTGACCCTCCTGAACAAGTTCAGCGGGCTCGAGACGGCTTCGCCGGTCAAGCCGCGAGATGCGGCGTAGGGCTTTGCCGTGGTTACCTTCGAGGATGCGGCAGATGGGCGCCTGACGTCCGGTTGATACCGGAAACCCTCCTGGAGTGGTCTAAAATCAGGGGTTTGCTGTGGCCGTGGTCGCGGGAGGCCGTTGAAAAGCTTGAAAGTATATCTTTTCAAGCCGCTAGGAATTCAGGGACGGTAGATGAGAGGAATATTCGACGACGAAGAGCAGGAGACGAAGCCAGAGAGAAAGCGGCGGGATACGGAACTCACCCTCGGTTCCGGGACGCTGTTAGCCATGTTTTTTGGCTTGGTGCTTCTTTGCGGGCTGTGTTTCGGCCTGGGGTACACCATGGGCCGTTACGGTTCCCCGCCGCCTTCCGATTCCCTTTCGCGGCCCGCGCCCGCCGGACAAGCGCCGCTGCAGGCCAACTCCTCGCTGACCAAGCCCTCCGCAACTCCAGCTGGAGCCGCGATTTCGCCGGTGCAGGCCGCAGGAACGGCGCTGGCCACCACAGCTTCTGAGGACGCTGCCGCAGTGGCTCCTGCAGTACAAAAAGCGGTTTCGGCTGGCGGACAAGGGCCTGTGCAGAGCCCAGTCCAAGCTGTAACCACCAACGCGCCGCCCACCGCGTCAGCGGTCCGGCCCGCGCTCGCCTCTCCGCCTGCGCCGCCGCAGATCGCGCAACCCGCACCGGCGCCCAGCGTGCACCCCGCCCTTCAGTCCGCCACCCCGTACATGGTTCAAATCGCCGCCGTCTCCAGCCCTGAAGACGCCGAGGTTCTAATGAACGCGCTTCGCCAACGCGGCTACGCAGTCACAGTCCGGCGCAACCTCACCGATAATCTGATCCACGTCCGCGTTGGACCCTTCACTACCCGCGCCATCGCCGACAAATGGCGGCAGAAGTTGCTCAATGACGGTTACAACGCCGTCGTGCAGCCCTAAAACATACTCTTTACAGTACACCGTCCCACAACCGCAGCTCTGCCTCCTGCGGGGCATTCACCACGCGGCTTTTGGTGTTCAAGATCATGGTGGGGCGGATCTGGCTGCGGTACTCCAGCCAGTGAGGCAGGCCCGCGGCGGAGGGTACTTCGCCGCGCAAGAACGCTCTCCAGGCATGACTCATCTGCGTGGCCAGTGAGGCCTCGGCAGCGGCATTTGCAGCCTGCTTCGAGGGCCGGTCCCAGACCAGCCTCAAGTCCAGCGAGTGAAACGCAAGGCCCCGCAGCCGGCCGCTGCTCTCGGCAAAATCCAGCATGTACATCCAAGCCGTGCCGCCGCCTTTCAGATGTGCATCCGCCACGCGGATCGAGGGAACCCAGTATTCCTCCGCCGTAGTCGCGCGGATGCGTCGCTGCGCTTCCGTCATCTGCGGATAGATCTCGTTGTATTCGCGCAGAATCGTATCGAAGCGCGCAACCGGCAGATTGCCTAGTTCCTTTGCGCCCGGATTGTGGCTGGGATGCGGCCCGAGAAAGAGGGCGCTCTCATCCCGGTTGGTTCCAATCAACAGCCGCTTGCCGTTGCTGGAGCCGGAGGCAATGGTCTCCACGGGCAGACGAGGAACCAATAGGCCATCGACCTCCGGGCGCAGAGGAAAGTGCTTCGGCCAGGTTTCCACAAACCGCCGCTGAGCCTGCATGAGCAAAGCCGCCGGCGCCGTCACCAGCGCCGGAAGAGCCTCGCCCGTGCTCTTGTGCCATTGCGCACCATAGCCAAGCGCCACCGCGGCGCCGCCACCGCGCGGCCAAATGCGCTCCGCGCCTCCGCTCTCTGAAACGCCCTGATGAAACAGCGGCTGAGCCGCGGGAACGCCGAGTAGAGTATCCGTGAGTTTGGCGCCCGCCGATTCGCCTCCTACCGTGACCCGGGTAGGATCTCCGCCGAAGGCGGCCACGTTCTCCTGCACCCATTCGAGCGCCATAACCAGGTCGCGAAGGGCATTATTGGCGCTGCCCGCATACGCTGCGCCCAGCAGCGGCTCCATGTCGAGAAAGCCCAGCACCCCGAGCCGGTAGGCCACGGTAATGCAGAGCATGCCCGCCTGCGCCAGCGTCGTGCCGTCAAACATGGGATCGAAGGAGCGGCCGCCAGTGAATCCTCCGCCATGAATCCACACATAGACCGGAAACGGGCCCTTGCCTTGCGGTGCCCAGAGATTGAGATAGAGGCAGTCCTCGCTGACCCGGACACCCGCCGGCGCATTCGTCTGCATGGCAGCAGCGGCAAAGCGGGTAGCGTCGCGTGTGCCCTCCCAGGGCTTTACCCGGGCAGGAGGGCGAAAGCGCAGCGGCCCTACCGGCGGCTCCGCGAACGGAATACCGCGAAAGACGTTCACGCCTGCCGACCGCTCTCCCCGCAACGCTCCCAACGGAGAGCGCACCGTGACCGGCGACGAAGGCGCCAGAGCAAAAAGATTGCGGCTGTGCAAGCCCAGAGCCGCCTTTCCTGCCCCGGCCAAAAAGCCGCGGCGGGAAAGGGTGAAATATTGCATGGTGGGTGACCTTCCCAAGCAAAAACTCCGCCCATTATATGCGCGCGGTGCGGGCCTGCTTTGCCGGTTCCGGATCTATCGCCGCATCCACTCCGGCAGTCCTGAAGCGATTGCCGCCCGCACCGCATCCATCAGTTCTTCGCGCGAAGCGTAGTCGCCGGGTTTGAGCGGCTCATGAAAGCGAACGTGCACCGTCCCCGGCAGGATGTGCAGGCTGCCCTTGGCCATCATGCTCTCCGTCCCGTGGATCGACACGGGAATGCACGGCGCGCCCGTCTCCATCGCCAAATAAAAGGGCCCCTTCTTGAAGGGCAGCATGCGCCCGTCGGGCGAGCGCGTACCCTCGACAAAAATAGTGATGTGCAGTCCCTTTGCGAGCGCCCGCCGCGCCGCCGCGATGCTCTCCTGCGCGCTCTCAACACGCCCATCGCGGGCCACGGGAATGAAATCGCCCAACTTGAACCCGTAGCCCAGCACTGGAATTCCCATCAGGGATCGCTTCAAGAACGCCGCGGTCCGTCCCGGAATGCGCGGAAGTAGCGCAGGCGGATCAAGATTGGAGACGTGGTTGGCCATGAAGATGCACGCCCTCTGCGTTGGGACGCGCTCCTGCCCCTCCGTCTCCACGCGAATCCGCGCCAGCCGGAAGCCCACGCGCAAGATCGTCTGCGCCGCGTTATAAAGCCGGGTTGCGTCGCCCGTGATCGCGGTCAGTGGAAGGAGCACCACCGCTGCCGGCGTTCCCAACGCCAGAATCGTTCCTACCAGGATGAGCGACCGGATCATGCGCGCCTTTCGCCGCCGCCTCCGGCGGACTCCGCCAACCGCCCCCTCAGCCGCGCAGGCAGCTTTTCGTAGATGCCGTCAAACCCGCCATTCGACAGGATCGCCACCACGTCGCCCGGAGCAAGCCGCGGCGTCACGCCGTCCACAATGGCGTCCGCGCTCGCGAACAACTCCGCATCGGCCCCGCCGCCGTTGAGCTCGCGCACCACTTCCTCGGGGTGCAGCCGCTCAGCCTCTGGGATGCGCTCCTGCTGGTAGATCCCGGCCAGCACCACGCGGTCGGCCATCCGCAAGCTCTCCACCAGTTCGCGCGCCAGCACCTTGCGCCGCAGCGTGTTCGAGCGCGGCTCCAGAATCGCCCACAGCCGCGCGCCCGGATACACCGCACGCAGCGTCCGCAGCGTCTCGCGAATGGCAGTGGGATGGTGCGCAAAGTCTTCGATCACCGTAACGCCGCCGATCCTGGCCCGCACCTCCAGCCGCCGCTTCACGTTCTTGAAGCTCGCTAGCGCCGCACGGATGGCCTCTTTCCCCACGCCCTGCCCCGCGGCCAGCGCCGCCGCTGCCGTGGCGTTCAGCGCGTTGTGCTCGCCCGCCAGCCGCATCTCCAACTCGGCCCAGAGCGCGCCTCCGCGCCAAACCTCCCAGCGCATCAGGTTCTCTGTCGAATCCGCTTCGTAGCGCACATTACGGATCCGCCAATCCGCGCCCTCGCTGAACCCGTACCGCTCCACGCGGCTGAACGCCCGATCCACGCACTCCGTCACTTTGGCGTTGCCGTCGTAGGCCACAATCAGCCCCCGCCGCGGAACCAGGTTCACCAGCCGCTTGAAGGCAATCTTCACAGCCTCCAGATCGGCATAGATGTCGGCGTGGTCGAACTCCACGTGCGTCAAAATCAGCCCGTCGGGAAAATAGTGCAGAAACTTCGGCCCCTTGTCGAAGAAGGCCGTGTCGTACTCGTCGCCCTCCACGATAAACGTGCGCGTGGGCCGCAACTGAAAGCTCGATCCGAAATTCTCCGCCACCCCTCCAATCAGAAACGACGGCTCCTGCTCCGGCTTCTCCCGCGCAGCCGTCTGGTAGATCCATGCCAGCATGGCAGTCGTCGTCGTATT
>JAJZNH010000887.1 GCA_021811745.1 Acidobacteriota bacterium | reverse complement strand
GCCAACCTCCAGGCCACGCGCATTCAATGGAAGTTCGACCGCGCCAAAGCCCGAGAGAAATTCCGCTACAGTCCGTTCATCACGCGGTCAGAGAACTAGGTGATTGTTCCAGCCTCGTGAAAATGCCTCCAGATCATCTCCGCCGTCTTTCGCGAGACCACCGCAGCCAGCGACTCCGCCGTAGCCTGCTGGACGTCGCGCAAGCTGCCAAAGTGGGTGAGCAGACGCTGGCGGGTCTGCGAACCTACGCCGGGAATGTTCAGCAGTTCCGAACTGCGGTCGCGGATGGCCCGACGCTGGCGATGGTAGCCGACAGCGAAGCGATGGCTCTCGTCGCGGATCATCTGCACGAGGTGCAGCACCGGCGAGCGGCGGTCGAGTACGATGGGCTCATCCTCGCTGCCGTAGAGATAGATGATCTCTTCTTTTTTCGCGATAGCGGCCAACGGCTGAGAGGTCAGTCCCAGCGACTCCAGCGCTTCAGCGGCTGCGTGAAGCTGTCCCAGACCGCCGTCGATAAGGATCAACGAGGGCATCGTCGCGGGTTCCTTGCTCCCGGGGGATCTTTCCTCGAAAGAGGAAGATTCGCCAAGTTCGGATCGGTTTATCGTGGCCGGATTCGGGCGTCCCAGCTGGGCTTGTGAGGGCTTCTTTGCCCGCAACCCATAGCTTACGCCCTGGGCAGTCTTCTTACCGTCTCTGGCGGGCAAGGATGCATCGGCGGCATCGCGGATGCGGCGGTAGCGCCGCTGCACCACCTCTCGCATAGAGGCAAAATCGTCCACGCCGACCACGCTCATCACTTTGAATCTGCGGTAGGCGGACTTGTCCATCTTGCCGTCTTCCCAAACGACGAGCGAGGCCACCGTCTCTGCACCCTGGATGTGCGAGATGTCGAAGCACTCGATTCGTCGCGGTGGCGCGGGAAGCATGAGGGCGTCGGAAAGCGCCTCCTGGATGGCCTCGCGCGATGGCTCTAGCACACGGAAGCGCTGCGTGTAGGACTGCTTAGCGTTTTGGCCCGCCAGATCAACCAAAGAGCGCTTCTCGCCGCGCTGTGGCACGGCAATCTCGATGCGGTGGCCGACGCGTTCGCTAAGCAGCGCGGAGAGTAATTCGCGGTCGTCGCAATCCACCGGGACGAAGATGGTACGCGGAACATACTGTTGATCAATGTAGAGCTGCTTGAGGAGGGCACTGAAGACGTGGCCAGGATTGAAAACGAACGCGTCAGGATCTACGGATGGAAAGGCGACAGCAGATCCTTCTTCCCTCTTCTTTTTCCTCTGCCGGGGTGAGCGAGGGGTTCGGTCACTCAGGATCACAGGTGCAGACGATTCGGGTTGTTCTGCGACGGCCTCCATTAGGCTTTGCAGGTCTTCCCAGAAGAACTCGCGGCGATCGACGATCTTGCCGGCGCGCAGGTGGAAGAGATTCACCGCCAGCGCGCCGTCCTCGTAGTGATAGCCGAAGACATCGGCGTCGTCGTCCTGGCCGGCGGTGGCGATGCGCTGCTTCTCCTCAAGCTGGTGCACGGTGGTGAGCTGATCGCGCAACCGCGCGGCGGTCTCGAACTGCTCGGCCTCGGCAGCAACTAACATGCGGGCGGTAAGAGCCCGCTCCAGTTCTGCGTGACGGCCTTCCAGAAAGAGCTGTGCGTCGCGCACGGCTTCTTTGTACGTCTCCGCCGTAGTGAGGCCCTCAACGCACGGCCCCAGGCAGCGGTGAATGTAGTACTGCAAGCAGGCACGGGGATGATAGCGCGAGAGATCGACCTTGCAACTGGGTAGCAGGAAGCTGCGGTGGATGAGTTCGGCCACGCGGTAGGCCAGGTTACCGGGAAAGTAAGGCCCATAATAGGCCGATCCGTCTTTGCGCAGCCGCCGCGTGACGAAGACCTTGGGGTAGCGGTCGGCAAGCGTCAGTTTCACATAGGGGTAGGTCTTGTCGTCACGCAGTAGGATGTTGAAACGCGGCTTACGCTGCTTGATGAGGTTGTTTTCGAGTGCCAGCGCTTCGCGCTCATTGGCCACCAGGATATAGTCGAGATCAACCGCTTCGCGCATCAGCGAGCCGGTTTTGGCGTTGGCCTGCGAGGCATCAAGCAGATAAGACCGCACCCGCGAGCGCAAATTCTTGGCCTTGCCCACATAGATCACCTCACCCTCGGCGTTCTTGTAGAGGTACACGCCAGGCTGGGTGGGCAAGGCACGAATTTTCTCGTAAAAATCCACGGTTGAGGCAGTCCGCTGCCGCGCCAATTCATAGGATAGCGGGTTCGAGAGGAGATCTCTGGTGTCGCAGCTCGACTGAGAGTAGTCCTTGCCGGATCGGGTAAAAAATGCATGGCCAAAGACCAAGGCTGGTGCAGCCCGTGACAGTCTTCTTTATTGTTTTCATGGAATTAGGCGACCGGCTCCGAATGGCGTGTAACGTGCACGCTATCTGAGGAAAGGAGAAGTTCACCCCGTGGACCGTGTAAGAACTGCACGGCCGGCGGAAAGGACAAAACCATGACCATGAATCGCTATGGATTTGCGTTGACGGCGGTGGCTCTGGCGGCTTTTGTTGTGAGTGGGTGCGCCACTAAAAAATATGTACGCAACCAGACAGCGCCGCTGATCGAGCACACCGGAAGACTGGACAACGAAGCAGCCGAGAACAACCGCCAGATTCGGGATGTCAACAGCCGCGCGCAGTCTGGTATTGCGAAGGCGCAGAACGCAGCGGACACGGCCAACCAGAACGCGCAAAATGCCAGCGCGGAAGCCGCCACTGCCCAATCCGCGGCGAACAACGCCGTGCATCGCGCCGATTCGCTGGACAGTGTGGTGATGGGCCTGGACAACTACAGGAAGGTGGCCGACGTGACCGTGCATTTCGCATTCGACAAAGCCGTGCTGACCAAGGATGATCAATCACAACTGGACAACTTTGCAACGACTCAGCTCATCCCGGCCAAGAACTACATCCTCGAGGTCACCGGCGGTTGCGATTCGACTGGCCCGGTTCAGTACAACTACCAACTGAGTCAGCGCCGCGCCGACGCGGTGGTGCAATACCTGGCCGCGAAGTACAACATTTCCCCGCGGCGCTTTTACCTCATCGGCATCGGCAAGGCGATCGAGGTGGCTTCGAATAGAACCGCGACAGGACGAGCGGAGAACCGGCGAGTCACGGTACAGATGCTGACGAACATGATCCCCGAGTCAGCATCCTCCCAGTCAGCGCAGGCCGAGAATCAGTAACGCCAGTGCGGCGGTGGGTGGGCTGACCGAACGCGCTGCACAAGAGCAGTCAGCAGGCACGGGGGCTGCTCTTTTTCTTGTCTCGATGCGGTCGCGAGGGCTATCTACCCGCGGCTTCCAGCTGCTTCAGGTGCTCCGCGCGCACATCCTTGGCCGTAAACAGCCGGAGAAATGGTGCGCCTTTTGCCGCTGCTTCCACGGCGGGGCGGCCCTTGGAGTCTTCGCGTTCGACGATACAGACAACGACGGCCACAATCATCCCGGCCTCTTGTGCGGCCTCGATGGCGGCGATGGTCGAGGCACCGGTGGTACATACATCATCCACAATGGCCACGCGCGCCCCGGCGCGGCAAAAGCCTTCGATGCGCCGGCCGGTCCCATGCGTCTTTTCAGCTTTGCGGACAAGGAAGCCATGCAGCACCGGCGCACCGGGATTCGATTTTGCGCGCCACGCGCTAGCCGTGGCCACATTGCAGACCACCGGGTCGGCGCCCATAGTAAGCCCACCCACGGCCTCGGCTTCGATGCCATTCGTCTCCAGCAGATCGAGGATCGCATGTCCGGTCAGACGCCCGCCCTCGGCGTGGAGCGTGGTGGTGCGGCAGTCGATATAGTAGTCGCTCGTTCCCCCGGAGGAGAGCTTGAACTGGCCGAGCTTGAAGCTCGTGTGGGCAAGAAGCTGGAGCAGTAGTTGCGCGTAGGTGGAGTTGGCCATCGCGTGCGATTGTAAAGGCAACGCGCGGATTTTGGATCGCTTTCACTGCAAACGGCCATGTGGTTTTGCGTGCGGTAAACCCACAAAGCCCGTGGTGGAACCCTTCCGCCAATTGCCCATCAATTGTGCTTTACCCTGGTGGTATGCAATTTCCCAAGATCTATCCCATCCTCGACGCCGGCGTCATTCCCGTCGCAGGGCGCGCGAAGTTTCTGCGACGGCTGGGCAACCAGCTTGCCGAAGCAGGCGTGACACTGCTCGAATACCGCAACAAGATTGGCTCTGACGCCGAATTAATGGCCGATGCGGAGATTCTGCGTGCGGCGTTGCCCGCCCCAAACATCAAGCTAATTCTCGATGACCGCGCGGATCTGGTAGAAAAAGCTGGCTTTGACGGCGTACATGTGGATGCCGGCGACGTTTCACCCGTGGAGGCGCGCCTTTTGCTCGGCCCCGGCCGCATCGTAGGCACATTTGGCGGCAGCGATGCCCTGCTGGAAGGAATCTTGAATGAGCCGGTGGACTATCTGGCTATCGGTCCCGTTTACACTACCACCACCAAGGAAACCACGAGAACGCCGATCGGACCGGAGGGTGTACGCAGACTGCGCGAGCAGGCTGGACCAGAACGTGTGCTGACGGCCGCAGCGGGAATCACGCTGGAGACAGCGCCGTTAGTGCTTACCGCCGGAGCCAGCGCCATCGCTGTTTCCACAGCTCTCTTTCGCGCGCCCGACCCCGCAGCCGAGTTCCGGCGCTGGAGAGCAGAGCTGGAAGAATGATTGAATGGAGAGACCGTCCTAGTTTGAGAGGCTTTTCAGATCGAGAGACTCTTCAAAAAAAGAAAGACAATCCCGGCAAAATAGGGTAGAAATCGCTTGAGTGAAGACCCTAGACCTTACTCCCACTTCGGAACCGCCTCCATCCGCTCAGCCGCCTCGGTTGAAACAGTCGCTCGGCCTCTTTAGTTCCACGGCGATTGTGATCGGGTCCATGATCGGCTCCGGCATCTATATCGTCGATGCCGACATCGCCCGCGATGTAAGCTCGCCCGCGCTTTTCCTGGCTGCCTGGGTCATCACGGCCATCATGACCACGATTGGCGCGCTCAGCTACGGCGAGTTGGCCGCCATGATGCCCAGAGCCGGCGGCCAGTACGTCTACCTGCGTGAATCGCTGGGTCCGCTGTGGGGATTTCTCTTTGGCTGGACGCTTTTCCTCGTCATTCAGACGGGCACGATCGCCGCCGTTGCCGTAGCCTTCGGTACATTTCTCGGGGTTTTTATCCCCTCTGTCTCTACCACCCACTGGCTCTGGCACATCGCTCATGTGCCCGCGCTGCACGTGGGGTCCATGGTAGTGGGCAACATGGAGATTGGCGTCAATACTGCGAATCTTACCGGCATCGCGATCGTGGTCCTTTTGACCGCCGTGAATGTCTTTGGCGTAAAGCTGGGAGCGCTGATCCAAAACATCTTTACCACGGCCAAGGCGTTGTCGCTCACTGCGCTTGTAGTGCTGGCCTGCACGGTGGGCGTGAACACAACTGCCTGGATGGCCAACTTCGGTCCCGGCTTGAGTCAATTCTGGCGCAATGGCGGCTGGAGTTCGCTCCATCCGGTACAGGTGGGCGTGGGCGGACCTACCACGCTTGTAAATGTTTTCGTGATTCTCGCCGTAGTCCAAGTTGGCTCGCTGTTCGCGGCCGATGCCTGGAATAACGTCACCTTCACGGCAAGCGAAGTGAAGAATCCTAAGCGTAACCTGCCTCTTTCACTGGCTCTGGGCACCGGGTTTGTCCTGGCAGTCTACTTCCTGGTCTCTCTGGGCTACCTGCTGGTCCTGCCTCTGCACGGCAATCCGTACGGGATTACGGCGATGGCGCGTGGAATTCAATTCGCCACGGAAGATCGCGTGGCCACGGCGGTGCTAGGGCAGATCTTTCACAACGGCGGCGCGGAGTTGATGGCGGCCGCCATTCTCATCTCAACCTTCGGCTGCGCCAACGGGATGACCCTGGCGGGGGCCCGTGTTTACTACGCCATGAGCGGCGACGGCCTCTTCTTCAAATCCGTGGGCAAGCTGCATCCGCGCTACAAGACGCCTATGGCGGGGCTTCTAGTGCAGGGCGTGTGGACGGTACTGCTGTGCATCTCCGGCTCTTACCTTCAATTGCTCGACTACATCATCTTCGCGGAGCTCGTCTTTTATATCCTCACCATCTCCGGCCTCTTTGTACTGCGCTTCAAGCAGCCCGATGCATCGCGGCCCTATAAAGCGTTTGGCTATCCGTTGCTGCCCGCGCTCTACATCGCCATGGCCGTCTGGATCTGTGTCGTATTATTGCGATACAAGCCCCAGTACACGTGGCCGGGCCTGGTGCTGGTGCTGCTGGGCATTCCGGTATATCTTTTCTGGTCGCGCAGCCTCGCCGACAGGGCGGCCAGCGGCCTTGCAGAATCAGACGCCGGCCGGTAGCAAAGGGGGAGCCACTTGCGTCCGGCCTGCATCGCATCCACCAAGAGACACTCCCGGCGCCACAACGGGGTGGCTCGCACCCAGTCGCGCATGAAATCGTATGGAAGAGGGGTTCATGGCCACTAAGCTGTTAGCGACCAAGCCAATCAACACCATTCTGGCGGAAGCCGCCGAGATACACGAGCACTCACTCAAGCGCGCCCTGGGCCCCATCAATCTGATCACATTGGGCATCGGCGCCATCATCGGCGCCGGCATCTTCGTTCTCACCGGCACCGCGGCCGCCCAGTTTGCGGGCCCAGCGATCGTGCTTTCGTTTGTGATTGCAGGCGTGGGTTGCATCTTTGCAGGCTTGTGTTACTCCGAGTTTGCATCCATGATCCCCATCGCCGGCAGCGCCTACACATACGGCTATGCCACCATGGGCGAACTGGTGGCCTGGATCATCGGTTGGGCGCTGGTGCTTGAATATGCCTTCGGAGCAGCTACGGTGGCCGTGGGCTGGAGCGGCTACGTAAGCAGCCTGCTGGGCTCTTTCGGACTGAAGGTACCGTTCAACCCCACGCCCGCGGTTTCGTTCCCTCTG
>JAJZNH010001027.1 GCA_021811745.1 Acidobacteriota bacterium | reverse complement strand
GCATACCAGACCTCGTGTTTTAAAAGAAAGGCGCCCAGTCTTGCTGCATATGGCCCACACCGGGCAAAGGGCGGGCCAGCCTCTATCCAAAGCGCGCGCGTTTCACGGTCTGACGGAAGTCTATACCGACCATCTCGACACGAAAACACATCTCGGCAAGCCGGGAGCGCATGCGCTCTCCAATGCGATCCCCGAGGGTTTCCTCGTTCCGGGCGGGCTTGGCGCCGTCTTTATCCGCCTGAAAGCCGGCGCCGGCCGGCAGATCGACCCAGTTTGTCGTGATGATGGTGGTCAACTTGTCGTTGTAGCGGGTGTTGAGGATAAACGCTACCGTATCGGAAACCCACTCGTTCGGCCTCTGTGCTCCCAGGTCGTCGAGGACAAGCACCTCGGCGGCGAAGACCGGCTTGAGCAGTTCCAGCTCCGTCGTATTGACCTGCGGGTTATAGCTGTTCTGGATGTTCTTGAGCAACTCGCGGTAGTCGCAGAAAAGGCCCTTGACGCCGCGGTCAAGCACCAGACGCTGCAAAATGCCCACGGCCAGGTGCGTTTTGCCCAGGCCCGCGGTGCCGACAAAGAGCAGGCCATTGCCTTCGGTATCCACCGGATACGCCTCAGTGAACTTGCGGGCGGTGATGAGCGCTTTGGCCAGTGAAGGATTCGCTCCCTTGAATCCAGTCTCAAATGTATCCAATGAACAATGCCGGTAGCGCTCGGGGATATGCGCAGCGGCAAGGCGCCGCTCCTGGCGTTCGATCACCTGGCACTCGCAGGGACGAGACACCCACTTCCCGGCGCTGTCCATCACCCGGACCAGCCCGATTCCATCGCAGATCGCACAAACAGTCATCTGCCTTCAAGCCTAGCTCATGGGCCGGCGGAAGATGCCGGTGCATCTCCCCTGCGTGAATGTGGAAAACGCTACAGATGCGGGAGAAAGAGTCCGCCAGCGGCGATCTTCAGTCAAGCGCCGGACCGGCTTGCGGCGCCTTCGGCTCTTGCAGAGACAGCGGTTCAAGATTGAGAACCGATTCAGAGTAGTTCAACGATTGCGTGGTTTCTTCTTCTTGGCATTGGGGTATTCAGTCTATATTTGGAAATTTGGGAGGGAACCATATTGTGACTCGGATTGCACTGCATCTTACCATCGCCACACTCGTTTTAGCACCACTGCTGCCGGTCTCCGGGGCTGTTGCGCAACAAACCGGAAGTGCGCCGGCCGTGGCGCCGGCAACAGCCGCAGCCGCCGCGCCGGTTCTCGGCCCGCACATGACGCGCGAGGAACAGATCAAATACGACTGGGCATGGCTCAGCCGCTTCAAGGAGGCAGATTTGGCGCTGGGACTGCCCACGCCGGGCGAGAACCGCGTGGTCTTTATGGGCGACTCGATTACACAGGGCTGGCACCTTGAGAACTCGTTTCCCGGAAAGCCGTATGTCAACCGCGGCATCAGCGGACAGACCTCACCGCAGATGCTGTTGCGCTTTCGCCAGGACGTAATCGACCTGAAGCCCAAGGTGGTGGTGATCCTGGCCGGAACCAACGACATTGCCGAAAACACTGGCCCGATGACACTGGAAGAAACCGAAGGCAACTTGATGTCAATGGCGGAGCTGGCCACTGCCAGCGGCATCCGCGTGGTGCTGTGCTCGGTGCTGCCGTCAGTTGACTTTCCCTGGCGCCGCGGCCTCGATCCCGCGCCCAGGATCGTGGCGCTGAACAAATGGATCAAGAACTACGCCGCGGAGAAGGGCTACGTCTATGTCGATTACTACTCAGCCACGGCGGACGCGCAAGGCGGGCTGCCGCCCACTCTGAGCCGGGACGGCGTGCATCCTCTGCCGGCCGGATACGCGATCATGGCCCCGCTGGCCGAGGCCGGGATTGAGAAGGCACTAAAAGACAGCGGTCAGTGATCAGTTGTCAGTTTTCAGAGATCAGGGATCAGGGATCAGTTTTGATCCGTCAGCGATCTGTGGCCAGAATCCGAGGCTCGCTACCGGATCAGCATGTGACGAATGCGCAGACGTGAACCATATCCGGGAGATTTCGCGCAGAGCGATCCGCGTGACAAAATCTCTTGCATTGACGCCGTCGATGGATCACGGGCCATTGAGTCCTGGAGACGGAAAACTGGTCCCTGACATCTGACAACCGCTTTGCGGCGTTTGCGAAACTGCTGGAATCCCCCTACAATGAAGAAGAAGAATTGCAGGAAAGGTGTGTCTTTAAGAGATGCCGAAGGAAAAGATTCATCCCAATTACGCCGCGGTGCGGGTGGTGTGCGCCTGCGGAAACAATTTTGAGACTCGGTCGACCCACAAGGGTGACATTCACGTGGAAATCTGCTCGGTTTGCCACCCGTTCTTCACCGGCAAACAGCGGCTTGTGGATACCGCCGGACGCGTCGAGCGCTTCCGCCGCAAGTATGCGAAGGCCGGCGAGAAGGCGAAGTAACCAGCGCCCGTGGCAACAGGCAAGCAGGATTGGGCCTCCGCCACGGCGGAGGCCTAAGTACGTTTGGGACAAAAACAGCTTTCAGCTCTTGAGCTTTTAGCCTCTGACCCGTTTTTCTGCAATTTTGCTTTTCCCCACCGCAAAGGCGGGCCAGATACTGAAAAGACAATTGGATGATAGCTGGAAGCTGAAAGCTACCTCAATGAAGAAGCACTGGGACAATCCGGTGGAGCACGCGATGCCCGTGGGAGTGCGGGTGCCGGCGGAAGTGCGCATCGGAACCGTCGCGGTGAGGCCGGCAACGGTTCTGGCGCCCATGGCTGGGGTGACGGACACAGTCTTCCGGCGCTTCATTCGCCACGCGAGCCTGTTTTCCAAAGAGCAGAGAGCAGAGGTAAGCGATCAGGAACCAGAGACCAGGGGCCAGGAGGCGGCGGGGCAGGTCGAATCAGCCATCACCAACGCGCAGTCCGGCTGCGGGCTGCTGATGACGGAGTTCACTTCAGCCGATGGCCTTTCGCGGATGCGCGAGGCAAAGCGCCGCCGCTATCTGACCTTTTACGATGATGAGCATCCCATCGGCGCGCAACTGTTTGGGTCGAACCCGGAAACGCTGGCCGAGGCGGCGCGCATTGTCGAAGAGACGGGCTTCGATACAGTTGACCTGAACCTGGGCTGCCCCGCCAAAAGAGTGGTGGGATGCAACGGCGGCTCGGGGTTGCTGCGCGATCTGCCCAAGATCGGCGAGATCTTTCGCGCCGTGCGCAAGGTGGTAACGATTCCCTTCACTGTCAAGTTCCGCACGGGCTGGAACGACCAGCAGATTGTGTGCGTGGAACTGGCGCGGATGGCAGAAAGCGAGGGGCTGAATGCGGTCGCCTTGCACGCCCGCACCCGCGAGCAGGGCTACAGCGGCCAGGCGCAATGGGAGTGGATCGCCGCGGTAAAACAGGCCGTGAAAATTCCGGTCATCGGCAACGGCGACATCCGCACCCCGGAGGATGCGGCGGCAATGGTCGCCGATACGGGCTGCGATGCCGTGATGATCGGGCGTGCCGCGCCAGCCAATCCGTGGATCTTCCGGCAGATCGCGCAGTACACGGCAACCGGCGCCTACGACCGTCCCGCGGTGGAGGATCGCTACCGCATGATCCGCGCCTACTTTGAGATGTTGCTAACGGAAGAAGAGGCGTGCCGTGACCTGCCTCGCGACGCCCGCATGGGCGACCCGGCCGGAAAAATGAAGCAGTTTGCCACTTGGTTTACGCATGGCGTGCCGGGCGGCGCGAAGCTGCGCGCAGCCATCTACCAGGCGCGCACCGGAACCACCGTGTTGAACGAAGTGGAGAGATTCTTTGCGCAGCAGATGGAAAACGGCGTTAGCGCGGATGAATCAGAAGAAACCGGGCAGGATATCTTCTCCGACAATGTGCTGGTCTGCGATTAAACCGGTCCCGCGGCATCTTTGCATAAGCGCGCCGCTTTGCGGGCACACCGGATCTTCTTTCCAAGGCCGTCGGTAAACTCGACGCGCAGGTTCCTGCAAGGAAAAGCCGCACATTCACGAGCCGGGCTATCGCGGGTGCGGAGTCTACGCCGGTGATACCATATCCGGAACTTTTCAAATCGGGAATTGCAGCAATCTTCCCAGAAAGTACCTCTGCAAAAGTACGATCGTGGGATGTTGCCGCACACTTCTATCGGTATATATTGGTTACAAAATTTAAAAACGGGAATGGGCCCCTTGCAGAAGGCTGGACGGAATTTAAAGTGCGTCCTCTACATGCTGATGTGTGCGATTGTCGCGGTAGGCATTGCAGTACCCGTTTGCCTTGCACAGCAGTATAGTTTCAGCGAAGTCACTGCGGGGATGGATGATCTGAACGTAAACTGCATCGCGCAGGATCGCTCAGACTTCCTTTGGGTCGGCACGGAGAATGGCCTCTACCGATACGACGGCAACCGAATCCGCAAGTTCGGCGCAGCCGATGGGCTCAACGCGCGCACCATCCAAAGCCTGTTTCTAGGGCCGGATGGAACTCTCTTTGTTGGGACGACGAGCGGCATCTACTTCCGTCTGCGCAGCGGCAGGTTCTCCGAGATAGCCGCTCCCGCTCCGCTCAACCACTTCTTTCAGAGAATCGGGACGGTATTTTCAGCAGAAGCTCCTGACAGGATCATCGCGGCCGCGCGCAGCGGGGCCTATGAGCTTCGGCGCATAAGTTCCGGGAACTGTGTGGCCACGCCCCTTCATCTGCCGGGCGGCGCGATCTGGAGCGTGCTTTATGCCCCGGACGGCGTGCTGTGGTATGGCTGCGGCTCCGATTTGTGCCGCATGGCCGGCGGCAAAGCCATCGAAATGCGCGGCGGGCTGCATCTCCCTGAAGATCAATGGCTCCATCTTCTGCTTCGGAGCAATGGCCGTCTGTGGATTCGCGGCGGCTCGCACCTGGGCGAAGTGATTCCCGCTGAGGAACGGTATGAGGAGCACGATCTGCCCCTCCCATACGACAATTCGCCGTACGCCGCGCTGACGCAAGACAAGCGGGGAGACATTCTCGCTTCGCAGGGGTCATTCCTCGGTCTCTGGAAGGATGGCGCATGGCGTTTGGTGACCAGGCGCAACGGACTTCCGCGCTTTGATCTTTCAGCGTTGTTTGTGGACCGGGAGGGTTCACTCTGGGTGGGAATGGTAGGCCACGGCCTTTCGCGCTGGGTGGGGCGCGGGCAATGGGAGGCATACACGGTCTCCGATGGCTTGAGCGACAACATCGTGTGGGGCGCGCTGCGCGACCACATGGGCCGTCTCTGGATCGCTACGGAGGGCGGTCTGGACTGGATTCCCGCCGGCCAAACAGCGGCAAGACCATGGCGGGACGGCGGTATTCCAACCGTCCGCGCCGACACACTGGCAGAGAGCGCCAATGGCAACGTCTGGATTGGGAGCGCAGCGGGCAGACTGATCAGGATCAACGAGAAGACGTTGGCCGGAGAGACGTGGAAAGTGCCCGAGGTCTATCGTATCCTGACCGATAAACAAAATCTCCTATGGGCGGCCACCGACGGCGGATTGTACGTGGGCGTCGCCGACGGCGCTGACCCATCGCTGCATCTGGTCAAGGCCGCCGTCTTCGTAAATCCGAAAATGCGCTTTACGGACCTGTGCCCGGACACGTCCAACCGCCTATGGGTCGCGTCAGACCAGGGACTATTCCGGCTGGACGCAAACGGGTGGCGCCGCATCAATCCTGGTGTCCCCGGCGTGAACCCCTCACTCATTGCCATGGACCGGAAAGGCAACCTGTGGGCCGCGGGAAACTTCGCGGGAATCAGACGGCTGCGCATCGCCGGCGGGCGCGTAGTCGCATCGGAGTCCATCACCCGCCCCCGCCTGCTGTCGGACCAGGTGGTTTCTCTGTATTTGGACCACCGGGGATGGATGTGGGTGGGCCAGGATACAGGGCTCACAGTCTTCAATGGCCGCTTCTGGCATAGCTTTACCCAGGATGATGGCCTCATCTGGAATGATCTCGATCTGGACGCGCTGTCCGAGGATAGGGACGGCAGCATGTGGATCGGGACTTCCGGAGGGCTCTCCCATCTGATCGAACCGGAGGCGGTCATTGCGACTCAACTGCGCGCGCCACTGATCTCGCGGATGACCTTCGGCACAACAGATGTTGCCAATGGATCGCGTATTCCTTGGAGCGCCAGTCCGCTGTCGGTTTCGATTGCCGTTCTCAATTTTCGTAATGCCGCGCATATCCATATTCGTTACCGCCTTTTGGGTCTGGACTCGGACTGGGCGGAGACAAGCGAAGAGAGCGTGCGCTACCCACGCCTGAACCCAGGGGCCTACCGCTTTCAGGCTGAGGCTGTGGACGCCATCGGTAGCGCAATCTCGGGTGTAGAAGAAGTTGACTTTCGGATTACGCCGCGCTGGTGGCAGAGCTGGGAACTGCACCTGGGATTCGTTCTGCTGGCCTGCCTTGGACTGTTGCTGGCGTGGCGCTGGCGCATTCATCTGCTGGTACGGCAGAAGCGCGAACTCGAGCGCGCTATCAAACTCCGGACCGATGATCTGGAACGCGAAAAGGCTGAACTGCTGCATGCGCGCGAACAAATGCGTCACTTCGCAGAGCACGACGACCTGACGAGCCTTTGGAATCACCGGATTATCCTCCAGCGGCTGTATCGGGAAGTAGATCGCTCGCGCCGCGAAAACTCGCCTCTCAGCGTGATTCTCACCGACCTTGATCATTTCAAAAAGATCAACGATACCTTCGGCCACCGCTGCGGGGACCGGGTCCTAAAGGAGATCGGCGCGATTCTTCAGAGATCGGTGCGTTCCTACGACTGGGTCGGCCGCTACGGCGGCGAAGAATTTCTGCTCATTCTCCCGGGATCCACGTTGGCGAGCGCGCAGGTTCGCGCCGAGGAACTGCGGAGGGCCGTTGAAAATGCGCGTATTCTCGATGGAGATCAGACGATCAGGATCACCGCCAGTTTCGGCGTGGTTTCAGGCTCTCCTACGGACTACGATTCCCTGATACGCATAGCCGACGCCGCGCTC
>JAJZNH010000554.1 GCA_021811745.1 Acidobacteriota bacterium | reverse complement strand
CATATCCGCCGGCAAATGCGCCTGGTGGCTGCGGAGCGGGCCGAAATGCTCCGTCTGCAGCTGTTTCTGGACCGCGCACAAACGCACCTGCCATCGGCGCCGGTTCCGCTCTAAATTCTCCTTTTTTCTCCGCTCACCCGGATTCAGAGCAAAGGCCGCGCCTCTGCCTAGGAGACGCGGCCCATTTTTCAGGAATGGCCGGCACGGGCGCATCTCAATTAAAACTTCACCTGCGGTACAGCCTGTTTAGCCGGTGTGGCCTCGAAGTACGCATTGTTCACCTGGTAGCCGGCAATCCCCGCCCAGATGTTGTTAGGAAACTGGAGCACAAACGTGTTGTAGCTGCGCAGTGCGTCGTTATAACGCTTGCGCGCCACGCCGATGCGGTTTTCCGTTCCCGCCAGCTCGTCCTGAAGGCGCATAAACTGGTCGCTCGAGCGCAGTTGCGGGTAATTCTCGGTGAGCATCAGCAGCCGTCCGATAGCGCCATCAAGCTGGTTATTGGCGGCGATCTTAGCGGCCGGCCCCTGCGCGTTCAGCATCCCTGCCCGCGCATTGGCAATATCACCAAACACCGTGCTCTCTTCCTTGGTGAATCCCTTCACCGTCTGCACAAGGTTGGGAATGAGGTCGGCGCGCCGCTCCATCTGCACATCCACCTCTGACCACGCCGCTTTCACATCCTGATCCTTGGCCACCATCTGATTGCGCGCGCTCACATAGCTCGCCACCACCATCAGGGCCGCCAAGAACAGCACGCCCACCACTCCCAGTGTTATGAGAAGTCCACGACCCATACAGTACTTTTTCTCCTCCAGTCTCCGCTTCGCGGAAACCCCAATCAAAGCTTGGCGTTCACCCCTCGGCGCTAGACCTCAGCGCCTTTGAAGTTGCATCGACAATCTGTCCAATTCATTTCCCGCGCCGCAACCCGGCCGAGAAATCCGTTTTTTGGCCCAACACGAACTGCCCTACCACTGTCCGCCGGCGCCACCGCCGCCAAACCCATCGCCCATGCCGCCGAAGCCGGAAAAACCATCGCCGCCCCCACCACCGCCGCCAAAACCGCCACCGCCGAATCCTCCGCCCATCCACGGCCCTGCGCCCCATCCGCCGAAGAACAATCCCCAGCCCAGCAGCATCCGCAGCAGCGAAAACCCTCCAAAGAAGCCCAGAAAGAGGATCAGCAGAATGATGTTTTCAAGCCCCGAGCTGTGCGGCTGGATCGGCTGGCTCACGGGCGGCGGAGCGTTCTCGTTGAAGGTCACATGGTAGTTGGTGGCGATCACCTGTGCGATCTGACCCACCCCTAACAGAACTGCGCTGTCGTAGTCGCCGGCCTTCAGGTACGGCACCATCGCCCGGCCAATGTCGCCCACCTTGCCGTCGGGCAGAATGCCTTCCAGTCCGTATCCTGTCTCGATCCGGTACTTGTGGTCGTGGATCGCCAGCAGGACCATCGCGTAGCGGTTCTTGCCCTTGTTGCCCATCTTCCAGTGGTCTTCAAGATCGTCCGCGTAGTCGGCCGCATCATCCCCGTCCAGCGAATTCACGGTCACCACGGCGATCAGCGCATGGGCCGTGGAGTGATCAAGCTGGGAGCAGATCGAATCCAGCCGCGCCGTGGTCTCCGGCGACAGCACGTGCGCAAAGTCGCTCACGTAATCGGTGGGTTGAGGCAGGCTTTTGACACTCTGGGCGCGGATTGGAAGTGCCAAGAGTGCAAAGAGGGCCGCCAGCAAAGGCGGAAAAGCGAACACACGTACACGGTGGAGAAATTTCATTCCGTTCCAATTGTACGCGGGCAGTGCCTGACAAGTTCCCTCTCCCACAGGCAATACACTGAGAGAACCATGAGCCAGGATCAGACTCCTTCACCTCCCGTTGCCTGCAAACGCCATGCCGAAACTCACCTACACAGCGTTGTTCTCACCGACGACTATGCATGGCTGCGCGACAAGGAAAATCCTGAGGTTGCCGCTTACCTCGAAGCCGAGAATGCCTACGCCGAAGCGGACATGGCACCGCTGGCCGGCCTGCGCGAACAGCTTTACAACGAGATGCTCGGCCACATCAAACAAACCGATATCTCCGTTCCCTACCGCGACGGCGCCTGGTGGTATTACACACGCACCGAGGAGGGCCTCCAGTACGCGATCCACTGCCGCAAGCCCGCCGCGGCGGACAAGGCTAGCTCGCCCGGCACTTTCAACGCCGATGCTCCGGAAGAAGTCCTCCTCGACGGCAACCTTCTCGCCCAAGGTCATCCGTTTTTCGCCATCGGCGACACCGACATTGCTGACGACGGCCGATGGCTCGCCTACACCACTGACACTAGGGGCTTCCGGCAATACACCCTGCACATCAAGGATCTCGTCACCGGTGAAACCCTCCCCGGCGAGGTCGAGCGCGTCGGCTCGGTGGTCTGGGCCGCGGACAACAAGACTCTGCATTACACCGTTGAGGACGAGCAGCAGAAGCGCCAGTACCAACTCTGGCGGCACGCACTGGGCGCGCCGCACTCTGAGGACGTCTTGGTCTATCAGGACGACGACGAGCGCTTCAACCTGGCTGTTGGCCGCACCCGCGACGGCCGTTTCATCCTCCTCGAATCGTCCAGCCACATCACCACCGAATCCTGGGTTCTGCCTGCCGATCAGCCTACCGCCAGCTTCACCCTCATCGCCCCGCGCGAGGACGAGCACGAGTACGCCATCGACCACCGCAACGGCCTCTGGTTCATCCGCACCAACGACCGTGGCCGGAACTTCCGCCTGGTCACTGCGCCCGTTGCGACGCCGGGACGCGAGCACTGGTCCGAGCTGATTCCGCACCGCGACGCCATCATGCTCGAAGACGTGGATCTTTTCGCCGGCTTCTTCATGGCCTGCGAGCGCGAGGACGGGCTTCCGCGCCTGCGCTTGTGGCGTTTCTCCGGCGATGGCCCCCAGGCCGCGCAGGCAGGCGAGATCGCCTTCCCCGAGCCTGCCTACGACGCTCATCCCCACATCAATCGCATCTTCGAGACCACTGCTTTCCGCTATGCCTACCAGTCCCTGGTCACGCCCAGCTCGGTCTACGAGTACGACGTCGCGTCCGGCGCCTCCACGCTGCTCAAGCAGGTTGAGATTCCAGGTGGTTTCGATCGCGCGCTCTACGCCAGTGAGCGCATTCACATTACCGCGGCCGCCGGCGACGGGGCCAATGCCGCAGGCAGCGTCGAGGTTCCGGTCTCGATTGTGTATCGCAAAGACAAGCGCGAGCCTGGCCGCAATCCTCTCTACGTCTATGGCTACGGCTCCTACGGCTACTCGCTGCCCCTGGGCTTCAATTCCAACCGGCTGAGCCTGCTCGACCGCGGCGTGGTGATGGCCTATGCCCACATTCGCGGCGGCGGCGATCTGGGCAAGCCCTGGCACGACGCCGGCAAAATGCTCTTGAAGCGCAACACCTTCACCGACTTCGTGGCCTGCGCGGAACAGCTCACCGCCGCGGGCTACGGTGACCCGGCGCGCGTGGCTATCGAGGGCGGCTCAGCCGGCGGCTTGCTGATGGGCGCCGTCGTCAATCTGCGCCCCGATCTCTTCCGTGCCGTCGTCTCCCATGTGCCCTTTGTGGACGTGATGAACACCATGTTCGACGCCTCGCTTCCACTCACCGTCCCCGAGTACGAGGAGTGGGGCGACCCCAACCAGGAAGAATATTTCCGTTACATGCTCAGTTACTCGCCTTACGACAACTTGAAGCCGGGGAATTACCCGGCCATGCTGGTGAAGACTTCGCTCCACGACAGCCAGGTGATGTACTGGGAACCGGCCAAGTACGTCGCCAAGCTGCGCACGCTCAAGACTGATCGGAATCCACTGCTGCTGGTGACGAATATGCAGGCGGGACATGGCGGGGCGAGCGGCCGCTACGACTATCTCAAGGAGATTGCGCTGGACTACGCGTTTCTGCTGCGGGAGCTGGGAATGGTGTAACGCGCGCCGCCGCTCCGGTCGCGATTTTGCCGCCCCGGGTGAGCGCAGTTCAGGGCCTACCCGTCTATGCTCCCTTCAACTCCGCCAGCGTCTTCTCCAGGCTTGCCGCGTCTTCCACGTTCAGCGCTTTTAAGCCCGGATCGATCTGCTTGAGCAACCCACAGAGCACCTTGCCCGGCCCCACCTCGACGAAGACCTCCGCGCCCGCGCTCTTCAGCGCCTGCACGCAGTCCACCCAGCGCACCGCGCCGGTCACCTGACGCACCAGCACATCGCGCGTGGCGTTCGCCGTCGTCACCAGCCCTCCGGTCACGTTCGCCGCCACCGGAATCCGCGAATCGCTCATTGTGAGGCCGGCGAGCACGCACGCCAGTTCTTCCTGTGCGGGCTGCATCAGCGCGCAATGAAAAGGCGCGCTTACGGGCAGCATTACGGCGCGCCGCGCGCCCTTAGCCTTGCAGAGCGCCGACGCTCTTTCCACCGCAGCCACGGCGCCCGAAATCACGGTCTGCGCCGGCGAGTTCAGGTTTGCAGCCTGCACGGTAAGCCCGGTTTCACGGGCCGATTCCTCACAGGCCGCGGCCACCTGCGCCGCATCCAGCGCCAGCACGGCGGCCATCGCGCCCTGCCCTGCCGGAACCGCCTGCTGCATGGCCCGCCCGCGCGCCTTCACCGCGCGCACCGCATCGGCAAAGCTGAGCGTTCCCGCTACCACATGGGCGCTCCACTCGCCCAGCGAGTGCCCCGCGGCCAGCACTGGTTGAACGCCGTGCTCTGCCAGCACCCGCGCCGCCGCCACGCTCGCCGCAAGGATCGCCGGCTGCGTGTTCTCGGTGAGGCGCAACTCCTCCTCTGGCCCCTCGAAACAGAGCCGTGAAAGCGCGAAGGCGAGCGCCGCATCGGCTTCGGCAAAGGTCTTTGCTGCTGCTGGAAATCGCTCGGCGAGTTCGCGGCCCATGCCCACGGCCTGCGAACCCTGCCCAGGAAACAGAAAGGCAATCTTCGGGATCATTCCAGGAAGGATTGTATCGGATGAACCGTCCGCCCTATTCCGAATGTGCCGCCTTTACCCCACCCAATTTGCCGGCCCATCCGCATTCTGAGCGGCGTTGCGCGTCACGACCTGCTGATTCACGCATAGGACCACGCCCGTGCGCCAGGGGAAGCGCTAATACCCAAAACAAAGTTCGAGAACCCAGCCGCTAATCAAAAGCATCAGCGCCACAACTTCTACAAACCCAAATACAGCCGCCACAGACTGGAAAGTTCTTCCACTGTAGAGGAAGAATTTACATAGGCGGTTGAATGCGGTTTGGCCGTGAACCAGGAAACCAGCCAATTTGTGGTCGCCCGCAACCAGCAGGGACCCGCCTAGAAACAATCCGCAATAGATCACCAGGTGCAGGAAGTGCCTTAAAATGAGCATCGGTTCCCCCTTCAATTCACTGTCGCCTGCGTTGACGACTGCGAATAACCCTGCACGTACTTGACCAAACTACTCGCCTTCGCTGTTCGCACAAGATGTAACGCCGCAAGGCAGCCAATCATGGCGATTTCCGTCCTGCTGCCGATTCATCCCGCCGATTCAGAGCACAGATGATTCTTGCCTCACTCCCCGGAGACGAAAAATCGTCACCAGAAACCACAACTCTGCCCCGCAAACCAGGGGCCCAGGAGTTTTGGATGACTGGCCTA
Organism: Acidobacteriota bacterium; assembly: GCA_021811745.1. Next base: position 1,362 of record JAJZNH010000554.1, on the reverse strand, counting down.
TCTTGCTACTTTTTTACCCGTTTGTAAAACGGCAGAGGAACCTGCTTGGCGCGCACGCGGTTGCCCCGGACATCTACCAGCACATCCTCACCGCTCTCGGCCACCGCAGCCGGCATCAGCGCCAGCGCGATGTTGGTCTTCAAGAACGGCGCGGGCGAGCCCGAAGTGATGCAGCCAATCTCTTCACCTGCTAGTGAAAACACGCAGTACCCGTCCCGCCCGATGCCGCGCTCAACCATCTCCAGGCCTACAATCCTGCGCTTCGGTCCACCCGCCGTCTGCACCGCAAGGAGCGACTCGCGGCCGATAAACTCGTCTTTTTCGAGCTTGAGCCAGCGTGTCAGGCCCGCCTCGAAGACGTTGATCTCTTCCGAGATTTCATGACCGTAGAGGCTCATTGCGGCTTCCAGGCGCAGCGTATTGCGCGCCCCCAGCCCGCAGGGCCGGATGCCATACTCCGAGCCCGCATCGAGCAACGCGTTCCACATCTTCACCGTGGTGGCCTCGTCGGAAGGTATGTACACCTCGAAGCCATCTTCGCCCGAGTAGCCGGTACGCGCGATGAGCACGTTCGGAATGCCGGCCACCGTACCCCAGGTAAACCAGTAATTCTTGATGGCCGCCAGATCGACCTTGGTCAGCTTGGCCACGGTTTCGAGAGCGCGCGGCCCCTGCACGGCCAGTTGCGAGTAATAAGCCGAGTAGTCGCTGATGTGGATGCCCGGCCAGCCGCTTACCTGTTGGCGAATCCAGCCTAAATCCTTATCTTTGGTGCCCGCATTCACCACCAGCAAGTAGTCATTCTCGCTGAGCCGGTGCACCAGAATATCGTCCACAAACGTGCCCTGAGGCGTGAGCAATGCGGAGTAGTGGGCCTGGCCGTCCTGCAGTCGCGACGCATCGTTCATGGTGATGTGCTGCACCGCGGCCAGCGCGCCGGGGCCGCGAAACTGGATCTCGCCCATGTGGCTCACGTCGAACAGCCCCACACCCGTGCGTACAGCCATGTGTTCGGCGATCAATCCGCCGCCGGAACCGGGGTATTCGACGGGCATATCCCACCCGCCAAAGTCCACCATCTTGGCTTTCAAGGCGCGGTGCGTGGCGTTGAGGGCGGTCTTCTTCAGCGGGGACGCGGCAGCGGTGCTCATGCGGATTCCTTTCGACGAATCGGCTGTTTCTTGCTTACGATAGGGATTCAGCGCCGTTGGGGTCAAACGCCGATGCCCGGCTTTGGTATCCATGGGCCGGATATCAGGAAAGAGAAAGCATGATGAACCATCTTCGCGGACTTGTGTTGCTGGCGGCGGGATGCCTCGCGCTTTACGAGGCTTGGAGAATTCGTAGCAGCGAACGCGCCTT
>JAJZNH010000195.1 GCA_021811745.1 Acidobacteriota bacterium | reverse complement strand
CGGCTATTCCGATGCGTTCATCAGTTGCCCCGTCCACGGTGGTCTGTTGAGCGAGATTCGCGATCTCAAACCCGGGATGCTGGTGCGTAATACCTATCGCATCGTGCGCAAGCTCAGCCAGGGCGGCATGGGCAGTGTCTACCTGGCCCAGCACGTCCTGCTCAATGAGCCGCAGGTGCTCAAGTTCCTTTCGAACGAGCTGAGCCGCGACCACGACTGGACCAACCGTTTTCTGCGCGAGGTGCGCACACTGCGCCAGATCCGCCACAAGAATGTGGTCTACGCCGGCAACCTCGAGGCCGCCGAAGACGGGACCCTCTTTTTTTCGATGGAATACGTTGAAGGCCCGGACCTGATGGAGTTCTATCGCCGCGCTCCCAAGCCTTTCGACGTGAATCTGGTGCTGGATCTCATCCGCGGTGTGGCCGAAGGTCTTGGCGCCGCGCATGCCGCCGGCGTGGTCCACCGGGACATCAAACCCGAGAACATCCTTATCGCCCACGAAGGCAATGCCCTCGTCCCCAAGATCGCCGACTTCGGTATCGTCGCAACCAAGGGAAATAGCCGCCTGACCCAGAGCGGCACAACCCTCATGACGCCGCAGTTCGCCGCTCCCGAACAATGGCTCGGCGTCCCCACCGCCGAACTCGACGGCCGCGCCGACCTGTATGCGCTGGGCGGCCTCATGTTTGAAATCCTCACCGGCCGCTGCGCTTTTGAGGCTGAGAACTACCACGCCTGGGCGCAGCAGCATCTCCACGCCGCGCCTCCCGCGCCCAGCCGTCTGCGGCCGGAGTTGAAAGACTGGCGCGGCCTCGACGAATTGGTGCTCTGCCTCCTGGCCAAGGATCGCAACGACCGGCCCCGGGATATAGCAGAAATGCTTCGCCGGCTGGACGGGATCGTCCATGTGCCCCCGGAAAAGCCCGACGAAGCGGCGCCCCCGCAACCGGCCGGCCCGTTGCTCCCGTCGGTCTCTCCGCTCGCCGGCCTCCCACACACCGCGCCGGCTCTTGCGCAAACTACGCCCGCGCTGGATCGCCCCATCAACCAGGCAGCGCCGCCAGCCGCGGAATCGATCACGGCAGAAGGCGGCCCGGTCGCCCCCGACGCCGTTCCCATCCCCCCAAGGCCGCGCCGCCGCACGCGCATCGGCAACGAGCCCATGCCAGTCTGGGAGCCGGTGCAGCCTCGGTCTTCCCAGCGTCCGCGCACCTTCATTCGCGAACCCGATCTCCAACTCCCGGAACCGGGCCGCCTCCGTCCCCGGCACATCTGGATCGGTGCCATCATCGCGCTCCTGGGGGTGGGCCTCGGCGCCTGGAGCATCCTCTCCAATCCCATCCGCTCCAAGGTTCTTACCAACCAGCGCGGCCCCGTCTTCGCTCTGGCGTTTTCGCCCGATGGCCTCAACCTGGCCTCGGCCAGCCGCGATAGCACGGTCCAGTTCTGGAATGTCACCGATGGCCGGCCGCTGGGCGCCATCTCCGCCGCAGTCTCCTGCCTCGCCTACGGCCCCAACGGGCATACCCTCGCTACCGGCATGGCAGACTACACCATCGATCTCTGGGACACCTCCCGCAGCGTCGTTTTGGGCACCCTGGAGGGCCACACCGGCCCGGTCGCCGCCGTCGCTTTCAACCCTGACGGCCACACCCTCGCCTCGGCAAGCTGGGACCAAACCGTGCGCCTGTGGGATGTGGCGAGCGACGAGCTCGTGCGCACCCTCAACGGCTCGACCGGGCACGTCCTGGCGGTGGCCTTCAGTCCCGATGGCAGCACTCTCGCCTCCGCCGGCGCCGACGGCGTCGTCCGTATCTGGAACCCGGCCGATGGCTCGTTGCTGCACACGCTCGCAGACCACACCGGCATCGTCAACGCCATCGCCTTCAGCCCCGGCGGACACCTGCTGGCTTCGGCCGGCGAAGATCGCACCGTCCGCCTCTGGGACGTCGCGACCGATCGCGCCGTGAGCGTTTTCCGCGGCCACACCGGGCCGGTTCTCTCCGTCGCCTTCAGTCCCGATGGGCGGTCGCTGGCCTCCGGCAGCGCCGACGCCACGGTGCGCTTGTGGAATGTGAAGAGCGGACAATTAGAGCGCACGCTGAAAAGCCATGCGGGCCCGGTGCTCTCCGTCGCCTACAGCCCCTACGGGTATATCGTGGCCTCGGCCGGCTCAGACAAGGCCATCCGCCTGTGGGGCATCGCCGGATTGCACCAGTAATCGGTCTGAGTCGCGAAGCAGCCGCGTCCCTTCCGGGCTCGATTAGTGCTCCAGATGTTCTTCGATCAGCCGGTCCAAAAGGGGAATGAGGGCTTCGCCCGTGCGCGGCAGCACGAACCGCTGCCCGGCCGCGTCCCAGTCGAGCTTGAAGCTCGTGGACAGCGCCGAAATCCAGATCTGCCGCATGGGCATATTCGGCGTGACGACGAACTTGCCTCCCGGGTCTTCAAACAGCACCATGAGGACGCCGCCCTGTTCCTCGACCTCGAAGCCGGCCTCGACTTCTTCTTCGCGCGCAATCAGGTGCTGCTTCAGTTCTTCGATGGCCGCTTCGGCCACGCGCCGGAACTCCGTTTCGTCCTGCATGGCCCCAGTGTAGCAAGCGCCCGCCGCGTACGCGTTCCTGCAAATGTGACTTCCGTATAGCCGGCCATCCGTCACTGGATTTCTGGCTCCATGAGTGAGTTGAGCATAAATTGAGGGGCGTCGGTGACGAAAACGGCGTTTATCGATACTGATCTGGGAACGGGTGACGAGCCTTCCATCACCCGGAGATGCTTCCGTGGAGTGGGGCAATCTTCTTGAGCTTTGATTGATTCTGGGGCGACAGCCTCCGGTTACTCCGCTTCCTCCGAATACTCGTCAAGAACTTTGTCCGACAGAAGTGCGAGGTGCTTCAGATTCCCAATTTCGCGCAACGAGTCGTAAGACAAGTACGTACAACTTTCAGCCAAGGGGCCTCGGTCAAGCAGAGAGAACACAGGGCGTATGATTTCCTGGAAAACCTTCTCTCGCCTAGCTATTGGCGCGACGATGTGCAGGTTGATATCCATGTTCGGCTGGAGCGCCAGCAGATCGGCCATGCGCAAAATCCCTGAATAGATTGAGGTCGTGTGCTCGACCTCGAACGCTCGAACAATGGACCGCTTTCGAAGCCAGATGACGTCAATTTGCTCGATGGTTCGCAGAGTCGTATCGTCGTAATTAAGCGGCAAGCGATCGAGAATGCGGGCGTCTGGGTCCTTCCACTCATGCAGCACGCGCTCGCGGTCGGAGCGTGGGATCCAAATAGCCATTCCCATTTGGGAGCCGATGCGAGCGATCAGGGATTGGACCTGTATGGATTCGCGTTCCTCGGATTCCGTTGCCGGTGCCGCTTCCCCATCCGGCGCGGAATCTTCGGGTACCGAAACGCTCACCACCTTGTCCGATCGCACAATAGTGTGGGTCGCGATCCTCCTTCTTTCCTGCTCGTTGATCGGATAGATTTTAGGGGCGCTAGCTTGGCGACAAAGCACTTGAGCGATGAACTCGCCATCCGGGTCGTCGAGGTGCACGAGACTGCAGCGCACTTTGCCAGTCCAGGCTATCGAGTTCCGCTCTAGCGACCTCGTAAACGAAAGTCCATTCCATATTTCCTCGTCGTGGATTGGAACGGCTTTGTCAAGGTCGAGCCACACTTTGGGGGTAACTTTGAATCGAATAACGAACGGGTCGTTTTCTGGAACAAAGATCGGAGAGGCGTCCTTGTATGGTCCTTGGTTCACCGTCAGTAGCCCTACCCAGCGTGAGAGCTTTGTGACGTAGCAAACGAGCGTGTCGCCGGGGTCAATGCGTCTTGCAAGGCTCTCGTGACGAGACCTGAAACCAGAAGTCGACCGGTCCGAATTGCTGAATGCCTGATAGGTCTCAGGTGAGAACAAATCGATGTAGTAGGCCATTCCTGTCGCTCAATAATCCTCCTAATATTACACCGGCGTCTGAATCATCCAAGACTATGGGAGAAGTTGAAGCCTTCGGGGCCGGATTGGTCCCCGAATGTCGGCGAGGGTCCAGCGATCAGCCGGCGCCACAATTCTCAACTGTCGAGATCAAGGGCCTTAGCACTTGTTGAGCCCTTACCCTGCTTCCCCGGCGGGACCTATGTCCCGTTTTCAGACAGCAATTCCATCAGGTTCGGCCCCCTCTGTCTCGAACTCAGACAACTTGTCCTGAATTCGGCCAAAGCCCAGACGGCAAAGATTAAAGAAACACCTTCGGTTTGCCGATACAGGTTTGGGAGGCGGAAATGGAGATCGGCCCCATCGCCGGAATTCGCGTGCAGCCCGTAACCAAAGTGCGCCCCGCCGGTCCCGAGCTGACCGTCTTTTTTGATATCGAGGCTGCCGTCCGCCCCGAGGACGATACCTTCAGCCGCAACGGCCAGAAGGCCGCGGGCGCCGAGGAGCCGGATGAGGAAGACGAAGAGTTGAGCGAAGAACGGTTGGAAACTGCGGGCGATGAAATGGGTTCCGAACCGGTCCCTGAAGCGCCCGCGGACCGGATCAGTTTCTTCGCCTGAGTCCTGCCGGGACGATGCGGAAATCGGCAGGAATTTCCGCCGCGCTTTGCGAAAGATCTCCCACAAACCGTCACAATGAAAACAGAAGTATCCGCAGGCGGCGGCCAGCCTGCTGAAAGGGCTGGAGGAGTGCTTCACCATCAATCGGCTGGGCGTGCCGCCGCCGCCGATGCGCTGGCTGACCACGGCCTTCCTCCGAACGGAAAAGCGGTTCAAGAAAAGCGGTTCAACAAGATCATGGGCTACCGCGATCTCCGGGCGCTGGAAGCCATCGTCAACCCCGCCCGCACCGGCACTGCGCAGGTCGCTGCGTAGGATCATCAACCCAACCGCCGCCGCCACTTTCAACTACGCGCGGGACATGCTCACCTCCTACTGGTTCCCATTTCCTCCGCCCCAGTGGTCCCCTTTCATTCCGCCCTTGACACCTGGTGCGTATGCTATATTTTTCTAGACGCTGGAAGCAGAAGAGGTCTTCTGTGCGTTCTCACCGCCCAAGCTGGACGCGTAGCTCAACTGGCAGAGCATTCGGCTCTTAACCGACAGGTTGTAGGTTCGATTCCTACCGCGTCCACCATCAAATCAATCAGTTAGGCCGCTTCGCTTCCGCTTTCTCATCCGATACCGGTGAGAAGACCGGGGACCTCGCTTCAATTTTGCCCTTGCTGATGCTCTCACCGCGTCCCGCAGATCGTTCAGCGCGAAACGACCGTAACGCTTCGCCATGTCCGGATGCGGAAAACGGCGGAGAAAGCCACCACGGAAACCGCGTACGATCTGCTGAGCAAGCCGCTCGCGCCGGAGCGACTGAACGAGGTGGCGCGCCGGCGCAGGGGCGTAGAAAACAGCTTGCACCCCTCCGGCTCGTCCGGCATTCCTGCCGCGCTACACTGAAATCAGCATGGTTTTCGTCCTCGACAACTACGATTCCTTCACCTACAACCTCGTCCAGTACCTGGGCGAACTGGGCGCCGAGGTCGTTGTCCGCCGCAACGACGAGATCACGCCCGAAGAGATCGAGGGCCTGCATCCGGATCGCATCCTGCTCTCGCCGGGGCCCTGTACGCCGCATGAAGCCGGCATCCTGGTGCCGCTGATCCGCCACATGGCAGGCAAGGCGCCGATCCTCGGCGTCTGTCTCGGCCACCAGGCCATCGTCGCGGCCTTCGGCGGCGAGGTGGTCCGCGCGCGCACCTTGATGCATGGCAAAACGAGCCCCGTCGACCATGACGGCAAGGGGATTTTCGCCGGCTTGCCCACGCCGCTCACCTGCACGCGCTACCATTCACTCATCGCGGCCGAGGACTCGCTGCCCGCCGATCTGGCCGTCACCGCGCGCACGCCGGAAGCCGGAGGCAAGGGCTCCGTCATCATGGGTCTGCGCCATCGCAGCCTGCCCATCGAGGGCGTGCAGTTTCACCCCGAGAGCGTACTCACCGAAGGCGGTCACCAGATGATCCGGAACTTCCTGGACATGTAGGCACGATGGGCCGCCGCACAAAACGCCATCCAACCCGCGCAAGATTGCATTCTGCGGTTTCTCTTTTCCTCGCACTTCCCTGCCTCGTCTGCGCCCAGACTCCGCCTTCTCCTGCGGCCCCGGTTGCCGGCGCTCTCATCGCGATCGTTCCCATCGAATCCGGCAATCCGAGCGAAGCCGCCACCGTCACCGGCGCATGGGAAGTCACCGCTGGCAAAGCCATCATCGCCACCAGCGGCACCGTTACTTCGGGCACGCGCACAACCGACGTCACGCTGCCGCGGCGTGGCGCCCTGCGCGTGTGCGCCGCGACCACCGTGAAGCTGGCGGCTGATACCAGCGTTCCCTCGGACGGTTCCCCCGGCCTGCTCATGGCCCTTGACCACGGGGCGGTGGAGATGAGCTTCGCCGCCAGCAAGGCGCGAGAGCGTAACGCAGATGTCTTGCTTACCCCCGATTTCCGCATCTATATCGGCGGCCCGGGCGCTTCGGAAGTGAAGGTGCGCCTCGGCCGCGAGGGGGACACGTGCGTCGATAACTCCGGCCCCGACGCGCCCTACGTTGTGGTCACCAGCCTTTTCGACAGCGGCCTGTATCGCGTGCAGCCCGGCCAGCGCGTGATGCTCCAGCACGGCAGCCTCCACGAGGTAGTGGACAATGAAAAGGAGTCATGCGGTTGCCCGCCCCCGCCGCCCCGGACGCCCAATAACGACTTCCCGCTGGCGCAGAGCGAAGGCCTGGAGCCCACGCCCGCGCCGGCCCCAGCCCCGGTCCATTCGGCCGGCGGCGCTGCCCAGGCAGTGCCGCCGCTGGTCTATTTGCCTTCGCAGCATGCCCCGACAGCCGCGCCTGCCGCCCCCGCGCCGGCCGCAGTCGCAACCACTCCGCCAGCGCAGTCTCCCCTCCCGGCCGCACCAAAAAAGAGAAAGAAGCCCGGCGTCTTCAAGCGGCTGGGCCATTTCTTCCGCCGCCTGTTCGGCGCGGATTGAAAGCAGATGTCAAC
>JAJZNH010000222.1 GCA_021811745.1 Acidobacteriota bacterium | reverse complement strand
AGATCATAGTACCTGCTCGCGGCAACTTTACGGAGAAGATTTTCATGAGGAAGTTGGAAAAATCTCTGGGATGCATCCTTCTTGCGATTTTTGGATTGCTGGCGGCGGGCGCGCAGGCGCAGGCCGTGGATACGATCAATTCGGCGCTGAGCAGCCGCATTGACCGTATCGCCTCCGAGGTGCTCGCGCAGACTGGCGTACCCTCGGCTTCAGTGGCAGTGGTGAAGGGCGGCAAGCTGGTCTACACGCACGCATACGGCAAGGCGCGGCTGCAGCCGCCCATGGCGGCCACGCCCGCGATGCGCTACTCGATCGGGTCAATCTCAAAGCAGTTTACCGCCGCGGCCATTCTGCTGTTGCAGGAAGAAGGCAAGCTTTCGCTCGATGATCCTGTAGGCAAGTACGTGCCCGGCCTGACCCGCGGCAACGAGGTGACCATCCGCGAGATTCTCTCGCACACTTCCGGCTACCAGGACTACTGGCCGGAGGACTATCTGATGACACCGATGCTGCAGCCCACCACTGCGCAACATATTCTGGACGTCTGGGGCAAAATGCCATTGGACTTCGAGCCCGGCACGCAGTGGCAGTACTCAAACACCAACTACGTGATTGCCGGGCGCATTGTGGAAACAGTAAGCGGCGAACCGCTAATGAAGTTTCTAAGCGAGCATATCTTCCGGCCACTGGGCATGAAGTCCGTCTGGAATTCGGACCAGAAGCCACTCCCCAGCTCGGATGCAACGGGCTACTATCGTCATGCGCTTGGTCCATTGCGCCCGGCGCCCGAAGCGGGGCGCGGCTGGATGTTTGCTGCGGGCGAGCTGGCCATGACCGCGCACGACCTGGCGCTGTGGGACGAAAGTCTGATTGCGTGCAGCATCCTCAAACCGGAGAGCTACAGGGAGATGTTTACCAGCATCAAGCTGAAGAACGGCAAGGACACGCACTATGGGCTGGGCGTGGAGGTAGTGGATCGCCACGGGCATCGCTCCATTGAGCACTCGGGCGAGGTTTCGGGGTTCGTCTCTGACAACGAGGTTCTGATTGACGACGGAGCAGCCGTGGCTGTGCTGACCAACCAGGACGCCGTCGGAGCCGCCTCGGAGATTGCTGAGCTTGCCGCCCCCGTCGTGGCCGGCTATCCGCTGAGCCCGGCTGAGCAGCAGGCGCTCAACATTTACCGCGGCTTGCAACAGGGGCGGATCGACCGCGGCCTGCTGGCGCCCAACCTGAACGACTACTTTACGGCGCAGGCCATCGCCGACTTCAAGAACAGCCTGGCGCCGTTGGGTGAGCCGTTGATCCTGCGGCAGACAGCAACCGAGCAGCGCGGCGGCATGACCTTCCGCGCCTTCCGGATCGTTTATCCCAACAAACGGCTGACGCTGACCACCTACACTTACCCGGACGGGAAACTGGAGCAGTACCTGATTGCGCCGGCGGATTAGGACAGACGGCCTGCGCCCGGCGCGAGGAGCGCAGCCTCAGGTAAACTTAAAGTTGACCTATGTTTGAGAACCTTACCGACAAACTTCAGCGCGTCTTCAAGAACCTGCGTGGCCAAGGCACGCTGACCGAAGAGAACATTGCCGAGGCTCTGCGCGAGATTCGCGTGGCGCTGCTCGAGGCTGACGTCAACCTGAACGTGGCGCGAGACTTGATTGAGCACATCCGCGCCAAGGCCGTGGGCACTGAGGTGCTGACCGCGCTCTCACCCTCCGAGCAGGTGGTCAAGATTGTTCGCGACGAGTTGATCGCCCTTTTGGGCAAGGATACGGCGCGTTTCAAGTTTGCCTCGCAGCCGCCCACGGTCATCCTGATGGCTGGACTGCAAGGCTCCGGTAAAACCACCACCAGCGGCAAACTGGCGGCCTGGCTCAAGAAGGGCGGTCACCGGCCGATGCTTGTCTCCGTGGACGTCTACCGCCCCGCCGCGCGCGAACAGCTCAAGGTGGTTGCCAGGAGCGTGGAAGCCAAGCTCTACGAGGGCAATCAGAACGGCGAGCTTGCCGGCTCGCGGATGGTGGAGCGACTGGCCAGAGAGGCTCGCCGCGAGGCCGTCATCATGGGCTGCGACACACTGATTGTGGACACGGCCGGCCGCCTGCACGTGGACGAAGAGCTGATGGTCGAGATGGAGCAACTGAAGAAGCTGCTCAATCCGCAGGAGATTCTGTTTGTCGCCGATGCCATGACCGGCCAGGATGCTGTGAACTCGGCGCTGGACTTCCATAAGCGCCTGGGTCTGACCGGTGTTGTGCTGACCAAGATGGACGGCGACGCAAGAGGCGGTGCTGCGCTGTCCATCCGGCATGTGACGGGGCAGCCGATCAAGTTTATCGGCGTGGGCGAAAAACCCGATGCCTTCGAGCCCTTTCATCCCGACCGCATCGTCGGGCGCATTCTGGGCATGGGCGACATGCTTTCGCTCATTGAGAAGGCCGAGGAGAAGCTGGATCGCAGGAAGAGTGAAGAACTCGCCAAAAAGGCGCTGCTGGGCGACGGTTTTACGCTCGAGGATTTCCGCGACCAGTTGCGGCAGATCAAGAAGCTGGGATCGATGGAGTCCATTCTGAAGATGATGCCCTCGGTAGGGCCGTTCGCGGGCCTGCAGCAAGCGTCGAAGAGCGTGGACGAAAAGCAGTTTTTGCGCCTCGAAGCGATCATCAACTCGATGACGCCTCAGGAGCGCAGGAATCACGAAATTATCTCCGGCTCGCGTCGCAAGCGCATCGCATCTGGCTCCGGGACAACCGTGCAGGACGTGAACCAACTTCTGCGCCAGTACGCGCAGATGAACAAGATGTTCAAGCAGATGGGCAAGGGCGGCTTGGCGCGGCAGATGATGCGTGGCGGGCTAAGCAGCATGGGCCTCGGCGCCAAGCAGCGCTTCGGACGGTAGCTTCGTGGAGTAAAAAACTCCATACCAAATAACTGCGGAGCGGGCTGCCCGAGGTATTGCTACCGTTAAAGAGTCCTTATGCTCTGCACTGACGCCTCCAATACCAGAGCAAGTGAAGAGCATCGCGGGAATAACCTTCCTCAGCCCGGTTATCCTGCGACACTATTTAAACCATTTAAGTGGAATTGAATCAGCCATAACCTTGTAGCCCGCATCGTTGGGATGCAGATGATCACCGTGGTCAAAGGCGGGCAGGAGACGTAATGGATGCGCTGGATCGCGCAAGATTTTGTCGAAATCGACGACTTCGTCAAATGTGCCGCTGGCTCTGATCCATTGATTCACTTCTTCTCGCTCCCGTTCTCCGGCCGCGGAGAAATAACCAGCTCCTTCATAAGGAGTCAGCGTTGCGCCAATCACCTTGATACCATGATCGTGCGCTCTCTGGATCATCTGAGAAAACCCAAAGATTAAATCGTGAGCTGATGCTCCGTGCCCTGGTCGCTTGTGCTTGGCTAATCGCCCAAGGTCGTTAATCCCGATCATGATGAACAGGTACTTCACCCCGCTCTGCGCCAGAACATCGCGGTCAAAGCGTGCAAGCGCATTCACGCTGCGCGTGTCGTGTAACATGCAATTTCCGCCTATACCCTCATTCAGCACTCCGATATGCGCAGTATTAGACGCCCTCGAAAGCCGATCCGCTAGGAAGTCTGGCCAGCGGTGATTTGTATCAGGCGTTGAATGGCCTCCGTCTGTAATGGAGTCGCCGAACGCCACGATCGCCCTCGGCTCTCCATGTGTAAGCACATCAATTCCAGACAGAAAGCACCAGGATTGGATGCGGCGATCACCACGCATGGACGCTGTCGCGGTCAGATCGCCACTCCCCTCAAAATTTGTCGACCACGCCTGACGATGGCAGGTCAATTTCTCCAGGGTCTGCTTCGGCAAGTAGATACTTACATCCAGGCGGGATAGGGAGGCCACAGTAAGAGAGACCGCGTCGCTCATCACCATGCTATGTGGCGGAATCTTCACTCCTGGCCGCCCGCCGAAAGTCACTGTTCGATCCGTCCCGGCCTGAATGGATCCATCAGGAACTTTGCCACTCGCGCTCAGTGCGATGTGTACGGAGCCAATCATAAGTGCTGCCGTTCCAAAGTCATTACTTAATCTGATACGCAGCTTATCTCCACCCGCGCTGATGCGCACAATGCTCCTCCACGTAACATCACCGGAAGTATCTACCGCGGGAACCGGGAGTTGCATCGGTGCTGCAGACCAGGTTCCTTGCCACTCTTCTATCCGCCTCGCTCCTCGAGCCCAAAGGGAGGAACTTGTGGCTGGAAGCAACCATACGAGTATGAGGAACAAGTGTTTCTTCATGTGGGTCAACTCTTGGCAATGATTTACGAACCGCTATTTACATTGGTCTGCTATATCCCTGAGTTTCGTATTTCTGCAATAACTTGGTGAGCCGATCGACGATTTCAGGATGTTCCTGATAGACATTATGAAGTTCGCCCGGGTCAATCGCAAGATTATAAAGTTGCCCTTTAGGTCCACCGGGAGCCGGCTTGACAATCCGTGGACTTGAAAAACCGCCTGAGCCAAGACCTTCTTCAAGTTTCCAATTGCCTTCGCGGATCGTGAGCATGCCGCTCACAGATTCCGATACCACCACGTTTCGTATAGGCATCTGCGCGGTGCCGAGCAGCGCCGGAAGCAGATTGTAACTATCTACTCCAGCATTTGGCGGAAGTTTGAATCCTATAATCGCGGCTGCCGTGGCCATCAAATCTGTAAGGCTGCCCAGTTGATGGCTGACCGTGCCAGGATGAATGTGCCCAGGCCAGCGCGCGATAAATGGTATACGATGCCCACCCTCCCATACATCCGCCTTTTCCCCACGCCAGTCACCATCCGCTCGATGCTCGAACTGATCGATGTCCTGCAGTTTCCAGTCGGCGCCGTTATCACTCGTGAAGATCAGCAACGTATTGCTGGCCAGTCCCATTTCCTGTAATGCCTTCATAATACGTCCTAACATTGCGTCGGTCTCTACGACATAATCACCATAAGTGCCGGCCCTCGACTTTCCCTGGTATTGTGGCAAGGGAACCCATGGGGTGTGAGGTGCGGGCAGCGCAACATAAAGGAAAAAGGGAGTGCCAGGATCGGCAGCTCGGCTACGAATAATGTCGACGGCCTTATTCGTAATAGTCGGGAGCACTTGCGGAATTGAAAAGTCGGGTGCCATCGCACCAGGACGCCAAAAGACGCCGCGTGGCTCCTCGATGGGCGTCTTGGCCTTGCTGCCAGGAGTGGCTGACGTAGCCTGCTCAACAACGTGGTCGTTCTCAAAGTAGAGGTACGGCGGCATGTCGAGAGATGCTGGAATCCCGAAATAATAATCAAAGCCGTGATCAATCGGACCGGGGCGAAGAGGCTTGCTAAAATCCGTAACCTTTTCATTACCCAGCCCCAGGTGCCACTTTCCCACGCCGGCAGTGTAATAGCCTTCGCTCTTCAGCATCGATGCCACAGTCATGCGTCCGGGCTCGATCAGGTTGGGAGAATAGCCGTTCAATACGCCCTTCTCTAACCGCGTCCGCCAGCAGTAGCGGCCAGTTAGAATGCTGTAACGGCTCGGAGTGCACACCGCGGAAGACCCGTGCATATCGGTAAATCGTTCCCCTTCGCTGGCAAGGCGATTTGCATTGGGCGTCGGAATTGCCGAGTAGGAGTTATAGGCGTCGAGATCTCCCCAACCCAAATCGTCCGCCAGCACGTAAACGATGTTCGGCCGGCTGTGCGGCCCGCTATCCCTGGCAAAACTCCGGATGCTTGACAGCGCCGGTAGAGCAGCGCCAAGGCTCAGACAGAAGCTCCTTCGATTCACTGTCCCCATAGTTACCTTCTCCACTTACGATGCGCCTGACTGGCGATTCTGACTTGACTCATTCAATGTGTATAAATTCATACATTGGTTATTCGGCGCCGCCAATGGGATTCGCACTTAGAATGCCTTGAGTGCCGGCGCAGCAATAGCTGCACGTGCATCACCTTCAATAAGTCGCATTTGCGCGGCTGTGCTGAATGTGTTCTTACAGATTCATTTTGTAACGATCCCTCACTGGTGTTTCTCGCCTGTGATTGTTAAAGCGTCTTCCATAATATTCACTAACTTGTGAACCTAGTTGCCCCGGGTGCCTGGTGAATTTACTGATTCCATGCAGAAACTCGTAAGTTCAAATACCTCGAAGGCGGTTAACCGCTTGTACGACCAGAATGTTGTTCTCTTTCAAGCATCGGTTTACTCGCTCCCAAGCGGGCAGGTATCACATTGGATTTAGTCCCCCGGCGATTGCAGCCGCTTCTCTCTGCGTCATATTTCCAGTACGCTCTGGCGTATTGCGCTGGGAGTAGCAATCGGAGAGAAATGTCAGACACCAATGTCACACCATCCTCACGTGCCGCACAGGCCTACTAGATCCCTCCTGGTGTAGGGGGCAAGCGAGATCCGCCTGCCACAGTTCACTCGATATTGAAAATCCGAAAATGGATCTGTGCCAGACAGATCCAATTAGTAGCGCGAACTCGATGCGATCACCTCAAAACTCGATCTTTAGTGCAAATTGCAGTTGCCTTGGATTGCCTACAATTCCGGATACCTCGCCAAAGGTTGGGCTGCCCACTACGCTGTTTGGTGCGGAAAAAACAGCGGTATTTGTCACATTAAATGCGTCTGCACGAAACTGCAAAGTCGTTTCCCTCGGTAAGGAAAAGTTCTTAAACATTGATAGATCGACATCTCTGTACCAGTCTGAACGCAAGGCATTCCTTCCAAAGGTGCCGAAGGTGTAGCGAGGAGGTGGAGAAAACGCGCCGGGGTTGATCCACTCAAGCGGGCTGCGATGCGCAGGAGTCGGATTCCCTACAAGGTCTGCTTGCACAAAAGTATTTCCAGTATTAGCCAGATCTCCATTGACCGTTATACTGTAGGGCGTTCCAGAGCTTAGTTGTGCAATAGCATTGACTTGCCATCCAATTTACTACACATTATCGATTGGAATGACTATGGTGCAAGTACTTGTTTAGCATCTCTGTTGGAACAACTTGCAAAGATGCATGATGTATCAATGAGCACTCA
>JAJZNH010000677.1 GCA_021811745.1 Acidobacteriota bacterium | reverse complement strand
GGCCGCTGAAGCTAGAGGGGCCGCGACGGTCGAAGCCTTCAGAAGGCCCCCGACGCTCGAAACCGCCCGCGGGGCGGCCGCCGGCGTCCGGGCGAGTCGATGAGCTGTTCGGGCCCCGTTCCTGGAACCGGTTCAGAACTTGAGGGGAGCGGCTGGGAGCCCGGTTGGGAAAGCGAGTCGATGCTCCGCCGGGCGCCGCGGGACCTCGGTCCTGCCGCGGGCGGAAGGGCTTGTCTTCGCGCTGCCCGAAAGCCTTCTGCGGCCGCGGGCCGCCGGGACGCTGGGCGCGGGCCTTCTCGCCCTCTTTTTCCGGACGGTCGGAACCCTTCGGCATGGGCCAGAGTTTTGGCCGCTTCGGCTTCAGTTTGCCCTCGGCCGTCTGGCGCAGCGCGTTCACTTCCTCGGCCGTGAGTTCGCGGATCTGGCCGGGCTCCACGTCAAGCACCAGCGGTCCGTAGCCCACGCGGCGAATCTTCTCCACGAAATGGCCGACGGCGTTGAACATCTTGCGCAGCTCGCGGTTCCGGCCCTCGGTGAGCACCACTTCATACCAGGGATTGTCGCCGGAGCGGAATGGGCGAATGTACTTGGGGGCGGCGTGGACCTTGCCGGAGCCCGGCTGCTCGCGGTCGATGCTGACGCCGGCGCGCAACTGTTCAAGAGCGCCCTCGCCGGGCTGGCCGGAGACTTTGACCAGGTAGGTTTTCTCCACGCCCGAAGCCGCGCGGGTGAGCTGGTTGGCCAGCTCGCTGTCGTTGGTCATCAGCAGCAGTCCTTCGCTCTGGTAATCGAGCCGCCCCACGGGGTACAGGCGCTCGCGCACCTTCTCAAAGAACTGCATCACCGTCGGCCGGCCCTCGGGGTCGCTCACCGTGGTCACGAAGCCCTTGGGCTTGTTGAGCATGAAGGTACGGTGGCGGACAGCGATGTGGATCAGCTTACCGTTGACGCGGATGTGGTCGCGCCCCGGATCGGCCTTGGCGCCCAACTGCGTCACCACCTGGCCGTTGACCATCACCTGCCCAGCGACGATCATCTCTTCCGCGTGGCGGCGGCTGCTGATGCCGGCCTGCGACAGGATCTTTTGCAGCCGTTCAAGCTTCGGCTCCGGCCGCTCGCTGGCAGGCTCTTCGTCGCGTTCTCCGTCCGATTCGAGTTCGGCCTCTGCAGCGGCCTCTGCGTCCTCCTCGTCAGCCGGGGCCGTCTCCGCTGGCTTTCCGGCGGCCTTGGCCTTCGCCTTGGCGCGTTTGCGCGCCTTCTCTTCGCGGCCTGTTGGCGCAGGTTCCAGTTCCGGCGTTCCCGTCCCGGCATCGGAGGCAGTATCGGCGCGATAGGCCTCCATCATGGCGGCGGATTCCGGCTCGGCCTGCGGGGCCAGCGAGCGCTGCGCTTCGCCATCGCTCAGGTCGCCGATGGGATCCACAACCGGGCCGGTGAGTGCGGCGGCCTTCTTGCTGGACTTGCGGGGCTTGGGAGCTGCTTTTCCGGCGTCTCCGGCTGCGCTTTCCCGGACATCCGCGCTCTTCTTTTTGGCAGCGGAATCGGTCGCGGCCGCTTTCGCGGGGGCCTTTTTCGCAGCTTTCTTCGCCGCGGGACGAGCAGTCTTGCCGGCGGCGGGTTCGGCGGCAGAGGACTTCTTTTTTGCCGCTTTGGGCTTGTTGGCCGCCTGGGGCTTGGGCGTGGAAGCAGCATCGGGGGCGGGCGGCTCGGCTTGCGTGCCGCCGGACTTCTTGCGTGGGGTGCTCATGGAAAAGCCTCGCTCTGCTCCGCGCGCGGCGGCCCGGCGTCAGATGGGTTGGTGCCGTGCGCGGCTTGGGTCGAGTCCGGCTCGGGATCGGCGGGAAGGTTTTCGGGCGCGTCGGCAGGGGTCTGTTCGCCCGCGGCCTCGGCTTCTTCCTCGCTGGCGTTCTCGTCAAGCTCGGGGCTGGTGGTTTCCGGGGAAGCGGTGGCCGATGAGGCTTCCGCGGGGCCAAGGTCTTCAAGTTCGCTGGCGGCCATCTTTTCGAACTCCTCCATCGAGGGGAGCTCGGCCAGGTCCTTGAGGCCGAAGCGGAGCAGGAATTCCTTGGTGGTTTTGTAGAGGATGGGCCGGCCGATCACCTGCTTGCGGCCGGCGGTGGCGATGAGCTTGCGCGCCAGCAGGGAACCGAAGACCCCCGATGAATCCACGCCGCGAACCTCGTTGACCTCGGGCGCGGTGACGGGCTGCTTGTAGGCGATGACGGCCAGGGTCTCCAGCGCCGGGAGCGACAGCTTGAGCGGCGGCTTCTGGCTCTTGATAAACGCGCGCACCGCGTCGTGAAACTCCGGCTTGGTGGCCATGCGGAAGCCGCCGGCGATTTCGCGGATCTCGACGCCGCGGCCCTCGGACGCATAGGAGGCCATAATCTCATCGAGAAGCTGGCGGAGAATGGCGCGGACCTCGCGGTCGCGCTGGCGGGCGGCGCGCCGGGCCTCGGCCTCCACCGCGGCCGCGTCCTGCCCGGGTTCTGTCTCGGGGGTTTCGCCGCCTGGTTCGAGGCTGCCTTCAATCGCTTCGGCGAGTTCCGCAGCGGCAGCAGCGGTTTCCGGCTGGGCGGCGCTTTCTTCCGCGGGAGCAGGAGAAGATTGGGCGGCGGTCTGGGCCTCCACGGCGGCGGCCTGCGCCTCCACGTCCATCAACTCTTCTTCCGGTTCGGCTGCGGTTCCCTCGCTGGTGTCCGCATAATCAAAGGCGGCGTTGACCGGGGGCTCGGCCGCGGCTTCCGCGGCGCGGGCAGCCTCCTGCTCGGCCTGCCACTCCAGGGCCTCGTTGCCAAAGAGCATGGCCAGTTGCGCCAGCGTAACCGGTTCTTCGGCGGCGTAGATCACAGCTTCGAGTTTGGCTTTCAGGCTCATTGCCGACACATGCACCAACCTGTATCGTACCGGATGCAGCAGAGCCTTGGTGCAGTGATCAGTTTTCCAGGATGCTCATGATTTCTCCCTGGATCGGGAGGCGATCTACTTGCAGACGTCTCTCGATCAACTCCGTATACTCTTCCGAACTGTCGCAGAGGAGTGCGCGAAATCCGCGTTCCCTCGCAATGACCCCGGTTGTCCCCGACCCGGCCATGGGATCGAGAACCGCCCCGCCATCAGACATGGACATCTGCAGGAGTTGATCGTAGACGCGTTTCGGCTTCTGAGAGGGGTGGCCCGTTTGTTCTTTCCGGCCCACAAATCCGACGAGCAGAGGTTCCTCGACTACATCGCATGGAGTATCATCCAGAACACTCGTAGGCCCTGGCATATACCGGAGTTTTCCCTGTTCCTTGAGTTTCAATTGCTTGCCATTCAAAAAACGCTCGGGATGGAGGACTGCGCCTGGGTGCGAAATGTGGAGACAGGCGTTCTGGCTGGACCGCCATCCTCGGATGACGGACGGATTGTTTTTGTAATACCACGTCAGCCAACAGGTCAGCTGCAGCGGCGGCGGAATACGCTCAACGAAGGGAGCTACAATCTCGGGAAAGCCCCAAAAATAAATGTGATCGGCGACTGCACCAGATTGCTCGATCACGTCCAGGAAAAACCCTAAATAGCCATCCTGCACCCCACCGAATCCCTTGTTGTACCAAGGATCAAGCATCACAGTGTCGAAGTGCATGTCCAGTAGCTGGACCAATCGAGTCGTTGTCTTCACGTCCAGCGGCGGTAGAACTGCAACTCCGTCCTGATCGAGTTGCGTAAGCACCCGACTTCGCAGCGACTTGATCGCGGCTTTGGATTTGTTGAAGTCGAGGACCGGATAGCTGCTTGACGATGGGTTGTGCTTTGCGGAGCTTTTCATCCGTTTATCTTCATGATTCATTTCCCGTCTTTGACACTTATAGCATGTAGACGCATAGACTTCAAGACCCCTAGGCTTTCCGCGTGGCCTCAAAAACAGACGCAGAGTTGAAGCGAGCCTTCGGTGAGGCTGTGAGAGAGTTTCGCACGGCCCGGGGTCTTTCGCAAGAAAGGCTTGCTGAACTCGCTGGTATCCATCGGACCTATCTAGGCGACGTGGAAAGAGGATCGCGAAACATCGCATTGGTCAATATGCATCGTATCTCGGCTGCTCTTGGTGTTCC
This sequence comes from Acidobacteriota bacterium, assembly GCA_021811745.1. Next base: position 2,973 of record JAJZNH010000677.1, on the reverse strand, counting down.
GCTCAGTTCATTGATTGCTCAGATGGAGGGATGAAGAGAAGCATGGAACGAACACGGCGGCGCGCAGTCGTAGGAAATTACGAGCAAAAGAGCATCATCGACCGCATTGAAGCATTTTTCTTGGAAAATGTCGGCAGAATCGCAACAAACGCCCAAATTCAGCAAGTTGCACGCGATCCGAGAACAGGTGTTGAACCCGAGAATTGGCACCAAAGACTTTCTGAGCTCAGGACGAATTCCGGCTACACCATCTTATCGAAGCGCGATGACCCGAGCTTGAAAGTCGGCGAGTATTTGCTCGTCTCCCCCGATAAAAGGCCTAGTGCAGGGAAGCGCATTATTTGTTCGCAATCGACATGGAAGAAAGTCCTCGAACGGGCGCAGAATGCGTGCGAATGGGACGAAGGCGGAAAGTGCCTGTTGGAAGAGGGAGCAATCGATCCGGTCGGTGGAGGGCGAGTACGGTTGACTGCGGACCACATGACGCCTCACTCGGTCAAAAGCGCAGCGAATCCTGATGACCCTGGTCAATGGAGAGCGCTTTGTGGTCGGCACCAGGTGATGAAAAAGAACTATTGGCATAAGCGAATCGGTAATCTCAACGTGATCGCAAGCATTCAGGCGGCTTCGGTCGCTGATAAGAAGCGGGTGTACGTTTTTCTGAGGGAATATTTTAAAGGCACTCGGAAGAAAGCAAAGTAATTCAAACGGACGTTAGCCGCTGCGAACGCTCTCTCGCACTCCAAAATTTCGACCGGTCAGGACAGCCAGCGAAACAGGCCATACAGCGCGCCGGAAAGCAGCGCGGCGGCGGGCAGGGTCAGCACCCAGCCGGCGGCGATGGCCCGCACCGTGGACCAGCGCAGGCCGCTGCCGTTGGCCGCCATGGTGCCGGCCACGCCGGAGCTGAGAATGTGCGTGGTGCTCACCGGCAGGCCGAAGCTGTCGGCCGCGAAAATGGTAGCCATGGTCACCAGGCCGGCGCTGGCGCCCTGCGCGTAGGTCATGTGCTCGTGCCCAATGCGCTCGCCCACCGTAATCACGATTCGCTTCCAGCCCACCATGGTGCCCAGACCCAGCGCCAGCGCCACCGCGACCTTGACCCAGGTGGGGATGAACTTGGTGTTCCCATCCAACTGCGCGCGATAGCGGGTGAGCGCGGCGCTCTCGGCGGGCGTGAAGGCGGGCCGGCGCGTGCCGGCCATCAGCCGCAGAGCCTCGCTGGCCAGGTACATCTCGTTGCGCACCCGGATGCGGTCCCGCGCGGGGACGGCCTGGAAGGACTTGTAGGTCGCGAGCTCGCGGGCGAGATCGCCTATAAGCTGGCGCACGGCCAGCACCGTGGCGGGTTCGATCTGGCGGCTCTGGATGGAGTTGGTGATCTCCAGGCGCGGATCGGGATCGGGCGTGCCGGGCGCGATGCGGCGGTCCAGAACCTCGCCGGCCTGGGCCGACGCGGCGATGAAGGTCTGCACCTGCGCCGGGCTGACGGCGTGATTCAGTGCGTAAGCCGCGGTCACGGTGCCGATCAGGATGAGCATGATGAGGCCCATGCCCTTCTGGCCGTCGTTGGAGCCGTGGAAGAAACTGACCCCGGTGCAGGTGAGCACCATCAGCAGACGGATGGGCCACGGCGGCGGCGCGCTGTTCTTTGGCGCCTGGTAGAGCGCGGGATAGCGCAGCAGGCGCTTGGAGACGACGATGAGCCCACCGGCCAGCGCAAAACCCAGAAGCGGTGAGAAGAAGAGCGCTTCGAGCACCTTCACGACCTGGCTCCAATCCAGTCCCGAAGGACCGGTGCGCAGGTTCATGAGCTGGCTGGCCAGGCCCACGCCGATGATGGAGCCGACCATCGTATGGGAACTGGAGGCCGGCAGGCCAAACCACCAGGTGCCCAGGTTCCACAGGATGGCCGCGATGAGCAGCGCGAAGACCATAGCAAAGCCGGTGCCGGAGCTGACCTTCAAAATCAGCTCGATGGGCAGCAGCGTGACCACGGCGAAGGCCACGGTGCCGGAGGAGACCAGAACGCCGGCGAGGTTGCAGAGTCCCGACCAGACGACGGCCACATGGGGTTCGAGCGAGTGCGTGTAGATCACGGTGGCCACGGCATTGGCGGTGTCGTGAAAGCCATTGACGAACTCGAAGCCAAGCGCGATGGTGAGGGCCAGGCCGAGCATAAGGAGCGGCCAGGTGCCGGCCAGGGCGGCGTGGTCCAGATCGCGCATGACGTGGACGGCGATGTAGGCGAGGCCGAGGCCAAGAGCGAGGAGAAAAACCAGGATGCCGGCGCGGCTTGCCGAGCGCGGTGTTTTGCCGTTGAGCAGAGATTTGCCGCGGGGCAGAACGTCGACAGCCGTTGCGAGATCGGCCATCAGAAATCAACCCGGCGGCCGGAGAGATTCCGGAGCCGCGTGGTCCTCCGCGACCAACCCACAGCAACGCTACGTTGAATCGACTGCAATGGAGATGGAATCGGGTGAGAAAGAGAAGTGCGGGATGAACTGGCGTGCATAAACCCTCAACAACCGGAGCCTCCCGGTTGTTTTCCCGGCGCTGAGGAAGTCGAAGCCGGGCGACAGAAAATTCTACACCCGGCCCAGTGCGGGCCAGTGGACCGAATTGGGAACGGTGGAAAACCGGTTGCAAATTGAGGTTGGCCGCCAGGGGCCAGCAAGACCGTGAATCAGGCCGTGGGCAGCCCAATTCCGCGCTACAATAGCCCTGGCAGGAGGACCGGGCGGTCGCTGCCGGGGCGGGCGTTGGCCTGAGCCCCGGGGGAGGAAAGTCCGAACTCCGCAGGGCAGTGTGCCGGATAACGTCCGGGACGCGGGCTTTAAGGCCCGTGGACGGCGAGTGCCACAGAGAAGATACCGCCGCTGCAAATCCTCCTTTGGGAGGTGTTGGGGCAGCCCGAGGATTCGTCCAAAAGGCTGCCCCGCGCAGCGGTAAGGGTGAAAAGGTGCGGTAAGA
>JAJZNH010000629.1 GCA_021811745.1 Acidobacteriota bacterium | reverse complement strand
CGTTGAACTCGCCTGATTTACGTCGATCCCCTAGAAGCTGAACGACATCTGCAAGTCGATGCTGCGATTGGAAGCCGGGGAAGAGAAAAACCCTCCAGCCAGAGCATTCGACTTACCGAAAAGTTGCGACGTCATAACGCCCACCGGCGCCGCCAGATTCACGTTATTGAAGACGTTCCTTGCCATCGCCGTGAAGTTGAGCGAGTAACGCCGGGTGCTCGTCTGCGCCATCCGCTGCGGTCCGCCCGGTCCGCTCAAGCCTCCCGGCCCGAGTCCGCCGCCAAACCTGCCGCCGTGGCCACCGTGACCGCCGGGCCCTCCGGGTCCGCCGGCAGAGGGAGCAAATCCCGTCGCCACTTTCGGCCCGATGCCAAACGCCTTGCTGACTCTCAGGTTCATGCTGAACTGCCCCGGTCCGGTCCCGAGGTTATACGGAATCCGCGCCTGGTTCCATGCCGGATTCATGTCGAGGTTGCCGTATGGGGTCTGGACAACGTCCGTGCTGGCGGCCGTGGCGTAGGTCGGCCGGTCATTGTACTGGTTGTCGCCATTCAGGTCCTGCCCAATGGTGATGTTGTAGGGCTGCCCGGAGTTGGCCACCAGCATCGGACTGAACGACACCCCAAACGGAGCCTGGAAGTTGCCGCCCAACAGGAAGCGATTGCGCACGTCGAAGTTAGCGCGGCCGTAATCTGCGCGCGGGTCGAACTGGTTCGACGGGAAGTATCCCACACCCGACGTATCCGCATTGGCAAAGTTCAACATGTAGAAGCCAAAGAGCGAAAGCCGGCTGGTGCGCACGTTGTAGTTGAGCATCAGTTGATTCTGGTTGTAAACGCCGCCGGACTGGAACTGGTAGATGTTCCCGCTTTTGTTGTTCGGCCGCGAGCCCGTGCCTGTGGCCGCATCATATGTTCCCGGTAAAAATGCATTGATGTTATCGGTGTAAAACTCGTGAACGCCGCGCGAGTTGATGTAGGTGAGCGACACCGTGGCCACTTTGCCGAACAGGTGTTCGATTCCGCCCGCCGCCTGCATATTGACTGAAGCTCTGATGTTCGGCGCAATCTGGTAGATCGTCGGCGCCGCAACATTACTGGATGCCAGTTGCGACGGCGGTGGCGCATTCTGGTAGAAGCCTGGATTCTTGATGATGTACTGCTGCTGATTCACGCCGTTGTTCCGCATTGCCTGCATGATGCTGCCTTCACCGAAGCGGTCGTAAAACCATCCGTAGCCGCCGCGGAAGACCGTCCTGGCCGGCGTGCTTCCATGCGCGCCGGGCGCCCAGGCAAACGCGAATCGCGGAGCCCAGTCACTATGGTCTCCAATGACGTTCTGCGTCTCGTAGCGCAGGCCGTAACTGATGGTCAGGTTGGGACGCACCTTGTAGTCATCCTGAAAATAAACGCCGGCATCGAAGTAATTCACTTTGATCAGGGAGTTTCCGGCGGTCACATCGTACTCGGTCGGCGTTTGCGCCTTGTAAGCATTGAGCGAGGGATAGATATACGTGCCGTTGAACCCGGAGGTGGAGTAGTTCGAGTCGCGCTCATAGCGCAGCCGCAGTCCAAAGTTGATCGAGTGCGCTCCCTTGCTCATGATCGTGTTGTTCTGCAATTCGAAGTGGTCCTGGTTGTCGCGGAGCACCCCCATGCTGTTGGCGCCGCCCGTGAAGGCGCCCTGCACCATGATCGTAGGGCCGCTGTTTTGCGCCGCCTGGCTGGTGCGATCGCCCATGTACTGGAAGCGGGTTTCATTCACCACGCTGGCGCTCAGAACCTGCGTATCGCTCAATTGCAATGTGTTCTCGTGGTTCGAAACGTTGTAGGCCTGGCTCTCCAGGGAAAATTGTGAAACGCCACTATTGGTCGCCGTCTGCTGGTCAAACATATAGCGGATGGTAAGCGTGTTGCCGCCACCCAGTTGAAGGTCGAAACGCGGGCTTACATCCAGCCGCGTCTGCGGGTTGGCGACGGCAGTGGAGTAGTTATAGGGATTGCCGTTTGCATCGAGCCGTTCCGCGTTCACAATCGAGTTCGACTGGTTGTCGCGGCGGAAGACGCTGCCAAACCACGACGCCTTCTTGCCCAGCGCGCCGCTCGCGTTGCCCATAAAGAAGGTCGTGTAGTAGGGCGGCTCTTCTTTCACGAACGGGTTAATCGAGTTAAACGTGGAATCATTGCCGTTCATCATCATCATGCCGTGCAGCGTGTTTGTGCCCGGCTTGGTGAGAATCTCAATCCGGCCGTAGCCCAGCTTGTCGTATTGCGCGGAGAAGGGATTTTGATTGATGCGGATCTCGCGGATGGAAGACTTGGGAGGGAGCTGCCCGCCGGTAAACCCGTCAATATATATCTGCCCGCCGTTTGGTCCCGCGGCCGGACCGGCCAGCGCGGTCAGCTCGCTCTGCAGTTCGTCTGGATCGTCGGAGAGCGCATCCAGATCCTTGCCCTTGATGACGATGGCCCCGGCGTTGTTCTCGGGGCTGGTATCCACGCTCAAGCCCTGATCGCTCACCGTCACCTGCTGCTGTTCCACCGGCAGTTGCATCTCGATGTTTTGAATGATCGTCTTATCGCCAACGATGAGAAGATTCTCCACCGTGTAGGAAGCAAACCCTTCGGCCGCGGCCGAGACCGAATAGCGGCCCGGCGCCAGCCCCTGGAACTCGTAAGCGCCGGTGCCGCTGCTGGTCGTGGACTGCGAGACGCCGGTCGAATTCGTTACGGTAACGGTGGACGATGGAATCACTGCCCCCGTTGGATCCGTTACGGTCCCCTGGATTCTGCCTGCCGCCGTCTGCGCTCCCGCCGGCAGTGCGGCGCAGAGAAGAAATACACCCCAAATTGTGCTGAGAATCGTTCGCTTCGTCATCGTTCTATCCCTCGGTACTGTGCGGATTGCTCTAACTTAGGAGACGCTGACGGAGAACTCCGCACAGTCACAATGGGTAAAACCATGTAACGATTTGTCTCCGCGCCCGTGACGATTTGTTACATTTTTGCCATATCCTTGCAGCCGGGAAGGCGTAGCCTTGATGGCAGAGTGATCGCGGCCCATTCGTGCGCGGGAGGGTAAAGCATCCTTTCCTGCGGGAAAAAGGCAATCAGGTGGACGAACTGCTTCTCATTGACGATGACGTTGAACTTTGCTCCATGCTGAAGGAGTATCTGGGGCGATTCGGCTTCCGCGTCACCGCCGTGCATCGCGGCGACACGGGGCTGAAAGCGGCACTCGAAAAGCCATACGCGCTCGTGCTGCTCGACGTCATGCTTCCCGGCCTGGATGGCTTTGAAGTGCTGCGAAGAATTCGCGCCGTCTCGCCTGTCAGCGTATTGCTGTTAACGGCGCGTGGAGAAGACGTCGACCGCATCGTCGGCCTCGAAATCGGCGCCGATGATTACCTCTCAAAGCCTTTCAATCCGCGCGAGCTGCTGGCCCGCGTGCGCGCCATCTTGCGCCGCAGCGCCGGCGCAAAGCCGGATCAGGCGCTGCTGCGTGCCGAAGGGCTGGAACTGAATCGCGCCGCGCGCACGGTTCTGCACAACGGCACAAAGATCGATCTTACCGACGTCGAGTTCGCCCTGCTGGAAGCGCTCATGCGCTCGCCCGGCAAAGTGGTGGCGCGTGAGGAGATCTCCGAGAGCGTGCTCGGCCGCAAGTTCCACCCCTTTGATCGCAGCCTGGATATGCACGTCAGCCGCCTCAGGCGCAAACTAGCTGACGCCGGCGCGCCCGAGGAACAGGTAAAGACCATTCGCGGAATGGGCTATCAGCTTGCCGTCAACCTTCATGCGCCGGCAGCAAAGGACTGAACCATGCGTGGGCTCTTCTTCAAAATCTTCGTCATCTTCTGGATCGCGCAGAGCCTCATCTTTGTGATCTCCATGGCCCTGATCGTGCGCCGCCATTTTGAAGGCCCCGAAGTGCCCTTCGAAACGCTCTTCAGTACTTTGCAAAATGAAGGCAACACCGCTGTCGCCGCCTACGAAAGTGGAGGCTGTGGCGCCTTGCTGACTTACGGCGCCGGCATCTCCCAAACTGTCGGCCTTGCCGATACATCAGGCCAATATCTCTGTGAGCTGCCCGGCACGCCCAGCCTCGCTAATTACGCGGCAATGCCCGCGCGCATCTTCGGAAAACAGACCGGCAAACAATATATATGGAATGTTCCGGTCACCTCCTCCGCCGGCCGGCGATACGTCTTTCTCCTGAGCCGTCCTCATTTGCCAAGAAAGAGGAGCCTGATTCAGGATCTGCGGCGCTTCTCGTTCCCGCAGCTTCCGGTGGCGATTGTCGTCGGAGGCCTCATGACCTTCGTGCTGGTCCTGCTGCTGATCCGCCCGGTAGCGCGGCTCCGGAAGGCCGCCCGCGAACTTGCGGCGGGAAAGCTGAACGCTCGCGTGGCGTTGCCCCCCAAGCCATCGCGCATCTTCGCTGAAGACGAGATCTCCGCTCTCATGCACGACTTCAATCACATGGCCGAGCGACTGGAATCACTCGTCGCCGCGCAGAAGCTTCTGCTGCGCGACGTCTCGCACGAGCTGCGCTCGCCGCTGTCGCGCCTCAGCGTTGCCCTGGAGCTGGCCCGCGAGGATGCGGAGCCAGCCATGACAACGCACCTCGAGCGCATCGAGCGCGAGACCGAAAGACTCAACCTGCTCATCGGTCAACTGCTCACCCTCTCATCGATGGAAGCGCTTGAAAAGCTGGAAAACTTCGAGCCCGTCTCCCTCAACCGCCTCATCGAGCGGCTCATTCCCGACGCCGAATATGAAGCCCGCCAGCGCCAATGTTCAGTTCTCTTTCACGCAGCCGATGAATGCGTCATCGCGGGCAACGAGGGCTTGCTTTACCCCGCCATTGAGAACGTTGTGCGCAACGCCATCCGCTACACAGAGAGCGGCTCTGTAGTCGAGATTGAGCTTGCGGCGGTCACCAGGGATGGTGAGCGCCAGGCTCAGATTGACATCAGCGATCGCGGCCCCGGCATCCCTGAAAATCAGTTGGACGCGATCTTCAGGCCCTTCCACCGGGTCGACTACGCCCGCAGCCCGAATACCGGCGGCTTCGGCGTCGGACTGGCTATCGCGGAACGCGCGGTGAGGCTGCACAACGGCGAAGTTGCCGCCCTTAACCGCGAAGGTGGTGGCGCCATCATCCGCATGAATTTCCCGGCCATTGAAGACGCGCCTGCCGCCAGGCCTGCCGCTGACCCGGGCAATGCGAAGATCTCCGCGTAATCTCCCTCTCCGCCGGCCCGGAAAACGCTGGCCCGAGAGAGCGATTGCCTCGCCGCCCGAGTGAAATTCTGCTGTTTCAGCCTCTCTGCTCCTGCCGGTTCTGCGATACTAATTTTTATGCCCATCGCCGACCTTCAAGAGGCTGCACAGAAAATCGCTGGATTTATCAACACCCTGAACAAACTGGGCGGAATGCGCCTTAAATACCGCATTACCGCGGGCGACGGCGCGCGCGACCCAGCCGGTCTTGAAGCCCGCGAGATCTACGTGGAACTGGGCGGACCCGACACGCCGCTCGTCACCCAGCACAATGGCGAACTGCTGCGCGCCCTCGAAACTCTGGCCGCGCAGATCCTCCGCCTCGATTCGCGCGAGCATGACCTGGTCAGCTTCGACGCCGGCAATTTCAAAGCCCTGCGCGCCCAGGAGCTGCGCATGGCCGCCGAAACCGCGGCGGAGAAGGTGCGCAGTACGGGCATACCCTATAGTTTTCCACCCATGAACAGCCGCGATCGACGCATGCTGCACCTGGCCTGCCGCTCGCTCGAAGGCGTGGAGACGGCCTCAAACGGCGAAGGCCGGGACCGCTATCTGGTGGTCTACCCCGAGGGCAAAGCTGACCTGCCGGTGACGCCTCCGGTCAGGCCCAGGGGCTTCGGCCGCCGGTAGGCCGGGCCGCAGACACCGAAGGCCGCGCGCGGGCGCGGCCTTCAGCATTTGCATTCCCTCTCCTTCTATCCGTTCAGCACATCCTGGAGCTTATTTAACGTGCGGTGCAGGTCTTTGTCCGTGCGCCGTTGCTCGTCGATTTTAGCGATGGAGTGCATGACCGTGGTGTGGTGCTTGTTGCCGAACTGACGGCCGATCTCGGGCAGGCTGGCCTCGGTCATCTGTTTGGCCAGGTACATGGCGATCTGGCGCGGAACGACGACGTTGCGCGAGTTGTTCTTCTGCTTCAGGTCCTGGACCCTCATGCCAAACTGTTCGGCCACGGCGCGCTGGATGGCCTCGATGGTGACCTTGCGCACCTGCATGTCGATGAACTGCTTGAGACATTGCTGGGTAGCTGCCAGGGTGATCTCCATCTTGTAGCTCTGGCACCAGGCGATGAGCCGGACCAGCGCGCCCTCGAGCTCGCGCACGTTGGTGCGCACATTGGAGGCCACAAAGAGCGCCACGTCGGTGGGCAACTGCACCTGCTCGCTCTCAGCCTTCTTGAGCAGGATGGCGACCTTGGTTTCCAGATCGGGCGGCTGGATGTCGGCGATCAGACCCCACTCGAAGCGCGAGCGCAGCCGCTCCTCAATCTCCGTCAGCTCCTTGGGAGGACGGTCGGAGGCGATCACCACCTGCTTCATGCTCTCGTGCAGCGCGTTGAAGGTGTGAAAGAACTCCTCCTGGGTGCGCTCCTTCTGGGAGATGAATTGAATGTCGTCGATCAAGAGCACATCCACGGTGCGAAAACGGTCGCGAAAGCTGGTCATGCGATCGTTGCGGATGGAGTTGATCATCTCATTGGTGAATTTTTCCGCCGAGACGTAGCAGATGCTGGCCATGGGCTGGCGGCGCTTGACCTCGTGACCGATGGCGTGCATGAGGTGGGTTTTGCCCATGCCCACGCCGCTGTAAAGGAAGAGCGGATTGTAGGCACGCGAAGGGCGCTCGGCCACAGCCAGGGCGGCGGCGCGGGCAAACTGATTGCCGCTGCCGCTGACAAACGCGTCGAAGGTGTAACGCGGATTCAGTTGCGCCGCGGTGGACCAGTCGAAGCGGGCCTGCTCGGGAACGCGGGCCGGCACCGGGGGCGGTGCGCTGGGCGCGTGCGCG
>JAJZNH010000383.1:2367-7079 GCA_021811745.1 Acidobacteriota bacterium | reverse complement strand
ACGAAGCGATCAGGCAAGCCATCGGACATGGGGAAACCGTGCCTGGCGCGGAGGCGCATCGGGGATCTCATCTGCGTGTCGCCTGAAAACCCGCTTGTCAGCTTGGTGAGCGGCCGACCTTTGAACACAGGGTGAATTACCAGGGCAGTAGTACCGACTGTTTTGCGTGTCAGTTCGAACATTTCCTGGTACGGAAAACAGTCTGCTTTGTCAAAATTTGAAACACAAATATTTTTTTACGAGCGTCAGTTTTTACCCCACATGCCGGGAGTTCGGCAGGAAACGGCCCAAAGTGAGCCTGGATTTCCAAACGTTTGCCTTTGAAGCGTCTACCTACCCGAGATCTTGTCACGAATCTGGTCAAATGTGCCTCTGCCTTGGTCATCGATCCTTGTGGCGATCAGAAACAGCGCCTTTCCCTTGCTTCTTTCCTGCCAGATTTCTCCCAAGGTTCGCTTTTCGCGGGTATCGGGATTATCGGAGTAGAGTTCACCCTTGTATTCGACGACAAGAATGCGTCCATCTTCGAGCTGGGCGACAAAGTCGGGGTAAAAACGGTCGGTAGCGGTCCTGAGCCAGAAGGACGCCAGCGGCTGCCGCTCCAGATTTCGCACCCAATATTGCACCTCTGGCTGGCCATCCAGCGCTTTCGCACAGTCAAATTCCTCGCCTTCGCTCTTCAGTTCTCCTGGCTTCGGATAGTAGTGGCACTTCCACTGATAATTGCCAGCGTAGAGCCAGTTCGCCGGATAATTCCGCGGATCGTAGGAGAAGGAATAGTCATAGGTGGTTTCGACAGCCGCCTGCGGACCGAAGAGGACTTCCTGATACCCGGCTTTGTGTGCGCTTTCTCTGCATTCGCCAATTTCAAATTCCAGTTTTTTGCACAAAAGATACTTGGCCCGTACAAGCGTTGAAATGTCGAATTTCCCGTGTGCAAGTAGGCCCGTCACCGCTCGTTGCAGCCAAGCCAGCATGGTCTCCTGACGAACATCGTCCTGCCGGACCTGTTTGTCCAGCCAGCGGACCAAATCCGACTCCGTCCACGGGACCGGCAGCAGACTCAAGTCGAGCTGATCGGTGCCCATGAATCTCGTCTGTATGCGATCTCCGGCCACATCCAGCTCGAAGGTGCGTGTCGCAGGATCGTAGCGGAAATCGGACAAATACGATTTGCAGGCCAGCAAGTCCCAACTATGCGCATCCAGGATCAACTCTTCGTCAAACAGGCGCAGCTCGCCATCGAAGTGGACGCACAACCGCGGTACTACGAATGCATCGCGCCGGTCCGCTGGCGAAAGCGCTCTCCCCGGATCCACTCCATACTCGCGCAGCTTTTGCTCCAGCACCGGTCGATCTACTGGACTGGCGCCAGCAAGAATTTTCTCCCGCAGGGGCTCGGTGAGCTCTCCATGGATTTCGATTTTTGCTGTGCCGTCCGGCTCTCGATGAATTATGACTTGCTTCAACTCGTGCTGGTTGAGGGTCGTCAAATCCGGTGCTGCGGAGAGAGTGACCGCCATAGGCGCCAGGTCGTCGAAAAGCGGCAGCCCGGCACTCGTCGGTCGACCACGCTCGATCAGCGCATCCGCTTCCACCGCGTCGAAGCCGAGTGCAACCATGCTGGTCTCCAGTTGTTTGGCGGCTTCTGAGAAATTCGGGCTGGAGACATGCGCGTAGGCCTTGTTCAAGTCCTGCGCCTTGCGCCGCCGAACATACGGCATTCGCAACACGCGCCCTAGCAACTGTTCCACGCTGGTTGCGTTATGGATGTTGGCCGTCGAGCAGAAGACATAGGCAAAGGAACAGTCCCAGCCCTCTTTCAGTGCTTGCACCGTAATCACCACTTCAATCGGACACTTCGGATCGAAGAGGTTGATGCCCTCCAACTCACGCTGCGTACCCGTCGCCACGGCAATCTGGTCTTCCGGCAGCCGCTCGTTCTCCATCAGATATTTCTTGACAGCATCCACGTTCGCGGGCCGGTCTTGGTTCTCGGCCTGGATCAGCAGAATGGGCCGGATGTAGTCGAGCTCATCGAGCGCCAATTCCGCCAGCCGCTTGCGCGTCCGCAACGCATCGCTCACTGCCGACTCCCAGGAAGACGCATGTTCTGTCAGCACGATCGGCAGTTTGATCATCGCCTCTGCCTTCAGTTCCGCGGCAGACACGCGGCACAGCACGTTACTCCCAGTCCGCGGATGATTGTCCGGCGTCGCCGTCAGCTCCACAATGCAGCATGGCGCAAGCCGGTTCAGCACTTCAAACGTCAGCGAAGTTCGGGCATTGTGCGCCTCATCCATAATGACCATCGGGCGATGGATCATCATCAGGTTGGCAAAGGAATATTTCACCTTGCCGGCATACGGGCCAGCATCGATTCGCTCCAGTTCCGGCAACGAAACATTCAGCCTTGTGAAATGGTCTTCCAGCGCCTCTTTGTGGGCGTAGACATCCCGTCCCGTCGTGTTTGACACGCGCAGCGTCTGGATCGTCGCCACTACCACGCATACGCTCTCGAGCAGGTCTTGCGGTCGGATGTTCTCAATCTCTTCGATATCGAAGACGCGCACCCGTCCTTCAAATTCCTGGTCCAGCGCCTGCCGGTAGGGATGCTGCGTATCCTTCAGGGCATTCGCGGTTTGTGTGCGGATCGTGTTGCTGGGAACCAGCCACAGCACGACCGGATAATCTTTCTCAATGTAATTCTTTGCCGCAACGTGAATCGCGTATGCACCCAGGATCGTTTTGCCGCCGCCCGTTGGCAGTCGCAGACAGACATACGGAACCGTCTCCAGCCCCGGCACCGTGCGGTATTGCGGCACGCCGCCGTCGCGATCTTCCGCAACCTTCGCAAACGCCCGGGCCGGGTCCCCATACAGGCGCACCTCACCCAGATATTCCGCCAGCTTCTCCAGCGTGCGCTTTTGAAAATCTTTGAGCTGTATCTCCATCAGCGGGCCTTCACATCATAGGGGGTCTGTTTGAAGGTAATGCCAAGCTGCTTCAGCGCAGGAGTACTTATTCGCGAACTCTCGCCGTAAATCACGCACGGGCCATCATGTGGCGGCAACTCCGCCAGCAATTTGCGCGTCAACACATTGCCGCCATCAGTTCGCTTGTCGCCCAGAATGCCGTTGTACAGGAGATAGTAGGCGGTCCCTTCATGCACCCCGAGCAGCGGCGAGCGCTTGCGCTTTAAGGAAAGTGGCGTCCGCGTTTCAGAGAACCAGATGTGCGCGGCAAGATGAGGAAAGCGGATGGCCGGGTTGATCCTGCCATGCTCGTCGAAGATGGGGCTGCCCAATTGATAAAACCGGAATCCGCCACCGCCCTTCCAGCCAACGGCCTCTGAAATGCCACCTTGTTCGCCCTCCACAACTTTCTTCAGGCGCGGTACACAATGCGTGATTGCGTGCTCGCCCATCTCTATGCCAATGTAGCGACGTCCCATTTTGTGGGCGACGGCTGCTGTTGTACCAGAGCCAAGAAAGCTGTCGAGTATGAGATCGCCGGGATTGGAGGCTATGTGCAATATGCGATGTAAAAGCCTCTCGGGCTTAGGCGTATCAAAGGTGTTGGCCGCCCCGAAAACGCTATATATTTCTTTCTTAGCTTCATCGGTGTGTCCTACTTCCTCATGGCTCCACCAAGTCCAGGGAACGAAACCCTCAACTTCGTCCAGGAACCTCACCGTATTCGGCTGGCTATTGTCATCACGGCCAAAAGAGATTCGGCCCGCAGCTTTCAGCTTCAGAAACTCGGGCTCAATTGTCGACCAGCATCGACCTTCGGGTGGTAGAAATACCTTTCCTCCGGGCGCGGTGATGGAGTACATCTGATTTGGCCGATACCCTTGCGCGGTCATTGGTATGCCGCGCCAGCGACGCTCAGGGTGGGGATGCGCGAACTTATATATAGCGGCTTGCTTTTCCGTCAAAGGAATAAGGTTCCTTGATTCCTTAAATAGCTCAGGACTTTTTGCATAGACCATAACATAGTCGTGAACATCTCCTATTGCTTCACGGTTTTCACGGGAATAGCGCTTTTGCCAAACATTGGTCGCAATGAAATTCTTCCGTCCAAATATCTCATCCATGATGACCTTGAGGTAATGGGCCTCATTGTCGTCAATCGTGACCCAGATGCTGCCGTCTTCGGTGAGCAGTTCGCGCAGCAACTCCAGCCGGGGATACATCATGCCTAGCCATTGCGTGTGCTCCAGATTGTCGTCGTAGTGTTCAAAGGCGCTGCGCGTGTTGTACGGCGGATCGATAAAGATGCACTTCACCCGGCCAGCATAAAAAGGTAGCAGCGCCTTCAGCGCCTCCAGATTGTCACCCTGGATGAGCATGTTTTCCGTATGCTCGTCTCCGTAGGAATGCTCCGGCACTCCTTCCAGCAGCCGGTATGGAACGCTGGCGGCGGTCTTCTCATCTTCAGGGCGCGTAAGCCAATCAAGCTTGGGCATGGTGAAAGAGTTATTGTAGGCAACAGTATCGCATTCGAGAAGCGCCGCCGCACTTGGCTACAATGGATGTGACATGGACGCCGCTTACCGAGATAAACTCATCGGACATGTGAATCGCAAAAAATGGTGGCATGTGCCGCCGTCCGACCCGGATGCGTACAGCAAACGGGGGAAATTTTTCGCGCCCAGCTACCGGGAGGAAGAATGCTGTGGGCGACTCTTGGAGGAGGCGCAACGCGTG
>JAJZNH010000383.1:0-2357 GCA_021811745.1 Acidobacteriota bacterium | reverse complement strand
ACAGGGATACGATTCGATTGTGCTGATGACGCCCAAGGCATTCGCAGGATTTCTCAACAGTGGCAAACTGTCCCGAAGCTTGGAGTTGAACCTTCTACAGAATGCTGAATCGCAATCGCATTGAATCTGTATTGAAAATTTGTACAACGGAATGTCCTGCTTCTGGAGCTTTCTCCACCCTGTATAAACTTCCCATGTGTCACTAGAAATCGCTGCTACATAAAGTCCAGGATCAAGTTCACTTACGAGTACGGCGTTTGTACTAGAGCCTGTTATGAAGTTCATGCGAGTTGTTTGAACATATTGGCGATCATGAGACAGGCGAAGCTGACGTAATGGAAACCTTTGAGCGTAGTGTCGAGCCGTTCATAATCTCTGGCGAGTCTTCGGAAGCGCGCGGCCCAGGCGAAGCTTCTCTCCACCACCCATCGGCGCGGCAGCAGCACGAAGCCGCGTTTGGCCATCGGGTGCTTGACCACTTCAAGCCGGATACCGCGACTGTGGGCGGCCTCCGCCGCAGTCTGCCCGGTGTAGCCTTGATCGACATAAGCCATCTCCACCGTGCCACCGGTCACCCGTTGCATCTCTTCGGCGAGCGCCTCGACCTGGGCACGGTCTCCCTGATCGGCACCCGTCACGCGCAGCGCAAGCAGGTGGCCCAACGTGTCGACTGCGATGTGGACCTTGGAACCCTTGCGCCGTTTTGCGCCGTCGTAACCTGCGCGCGCGCCGCTCTCGGGCGTGGATTGCAGCGTGCGACTGTCGATACAGGCGGCCGTCGGCTGGCCCTTGCGTCCGGCAAACTCGCGCAGCAGAATGCGCGTGTCTTCGACCAGCCGCTGGAAGCATCCGGCCCGCATCCAGCGCTGCATCTGCTGATAAATCGCAGGCCACGGAGGATAATCGTGCGGCATGAACCGCCATTGGTTGCCCGTCCGCGCAATGTAGCGAACGCCGTTGAACACAGCCCGCAGATCGTGCTCCCGATGGGCGCTGTCCTCGCAGCTCAGCAACAAATACGGCAGCACAAACGCCCACTCTTCATCCGAAACATCGCTCGGATATCCGCCCTTGACCTTGCTCTCCATCCCTCCATCATGAATGGAATCGACGCCCAGCGTAAGCACCTATCTTGGTGCAAACTTCATAACAGGCTCTAAGCCGCTGGCGCGGCGGACGCTGCGGCATGGGTGGTCCCTCAGCCTTTTGGGCCGTGTAAGGTGTGGGTCACAAGGAGGCTTTTGTGACCCATCTTCGGCAGAAGATGCTGGATGAGCTCCAGCGTCGCAACTACTCACAGAACACGATTTGCACTTACCTGCACGCGGTAGAAGAGTTTGCCGGGTACTTTCACCGCTCGCCAGACAGGTTGGGACCGGATCATATCCGGCAGTATCAGGCCTATCTGTTTCGAGAACGCAAGCTCCAGGCAGGGACGGTCGCATGCTGCACCGCGGCTTTGCGGTTTCTCTACGTCAAGACGCTGCGACGCCCGTATCTCCCCGAACACATTCCATTTCCCAAGCGTCCCAGGCAATTGCCCGTCATCCTCAGTCCAGAAGAAGTTCAGCGGGTGATCGATTCGGCAGAGAACCTGATGCGCCGCGCCATGGTGATGACACTGTATTCAACCGGCATCCGCTGCTCGGAGCTGTGCCATCTCAAGGTCTCCGATATCGACAGCGAACGCATGGTCATTCATGTCCACAAGGGCAAGGGAGGCCGCGATCGCGATGTTCTCTTGTGCCCCAAGGTGTTGGAGACTCTGCGTGAGTACTGGCGCTGGATGAAGCCCAAGACCTATCTGTTCCCCGTCACGGTGAACAACTGGCGGGCAGATGTGCCCATCACTCCGAAGGTCGTGTGGAAGGCCGTGAACGAGGCGGGCAAGCGCTCCGGCATCAACAAGCGTGTTGCGCCGCATTTGCTTCGACACAGCTTCGCAACTCATATGCTGGAAGCCGGCGCCGACCTTCGCACCATTCAGGTATTGCTTGGCCATGCCAAGATCGGCGATACGACACTCTATCTGCATCTGTCCCACCGCCATCTGCAGGCGGTCGCCAGTCCGCTAGAAGCAATCGAGATTTCTAGTCCCGTTGAGGTGAAGCGCTCCAGGAGGCTGATGAAGCGATGAGCCGGCCCACCCTCGAGGTGGCCGACATCGTCCGCGCAGTGGGCAACAGATTCTGGGAGAAGCACAAGTCACACTTTGCATGGGTGCATCGCAAGGTGCTCGATGCCATCGTCCGCTGCCGTACCGCGGCACTGGGCGGTCATCTTGATCAGTGCGTCCGCTGCGGCCATCAGGCCATCTCATTCAACTCATGCCGATCGCGGCACTGTCCGAAGTGCCA
>JAJZNH010000786.1 GCA_021811745.1 Acidobacteriota bacterium | reverse complement strand
GTATTGCACTGTGTAGGTTCGCGGATACACAGTCATGTGCTCGTTGATGATCAGCTTTTTACGCGGGTCGGGCTCGTCGGGGTCGAGTTCGACCGTGCGCTTGCCCGGCTTGGGGAGGCCGGTCACGCGCAGAATATCGCCTTCGCCCTGGTCGTCCACGTCGTGACCGGGCGGAACTGCCCCCAGCGCCTTCAGAGAACTGGGATCCGTCGGCTTATCCCACACGTTCCATAAGGAGTTATCTTCGGAGCCCAGACGCCACAGGGCGAAGGTCTGCAAGCCCAACTCGCGCGCGGCGCGCATTTCGTTCAGTAGCGTGACGCCGTCGAGGAACCAGACCACATGGCGTTCATTCGTGTCTTCGTCGATATATTCAAAGTGCGGATTCAGGGAGTCCGGATCAAGGTCCAGGTCGGCCCCTGCGTCGGCGGCGCGCTGCCAGGCGTCGGCGACCGTAAGGTCTTCTGTATCGATCACCCGCGGCTTCTGTGGCCTCTGATAGCGGCCATGCTTGGGCGCCGGAGGTATCGAGAGAGCCCAGTCATAGCCGTAGTTGCCCACAGCACAGATAATCTTCTGCTTCGGCACCACCTGGAGCACGTGGCGCAGGTTGTTCACGAACCAATTCTGGCCGGTGATGGGGCCTGGATCGCTCGTCACCTCGTGCTCATCGTAGTTCATTAGCACGATGCCGTCGGAGTTCGCGGCGATCTGCTTCAAATCGCTGTCGCTGATCGCGGTCGGCACGTTTACATAGAGATGCAGATTGTGAGAATGCAATTCCGCGTAGAGATTCTGGATAAAGCTCAGATATGCCTGGTCGTCGTCGTCCGGGAGACTCTCCAAGTCCAGTGATAGGCCGCGATAATACGGGAACGCCAGAAGAAAGCGAAGAATCTGCTTGCGCAGCCTTGCGCTCTTGTCCGGGTCTTTGAGGATTTCGCCTACCCCGGCGTCCCAACTCTGCGTCCCCATGTTGTAGTTGTTAAGATGCGGAAAGATTTCCGTATCTTCTTTGGTGTCCTCGATAACCCGCTTGACCTTGTTCAAATCATCGGGATCGTGGATGGTGTTTCCGTCGATGATGGGGTATTCCCGGATGTCATCCGGGGTCATCCCCATAAGCGTGCCCTGTGGCGAGTTCACATGCAGCCATTCCGGAAAGAGCATGTCAATCTAGTGGACGTGCTCTTTGAACGAGGAAAAGCTGGCGGCATCATCGGGTGCGTAATACGCGGCGCGCAGGCCTTCGCCGGTGTTGAAGGGAATGTCCGAAGGTTTCCGCTTGGTTTTCCGGCGCGCGGGCCGCATGTATCTCAAGTTGCGCGCGTAAACGGATTGATCCGGCAGCGCCTTGTAATTATGTTTAGGTATAGGCAGCAGAAGTTCAGGCAGACGCTGGTTGTGGAACACGTGGAAGATGAAGACCGCCAGCACCAGCGTGGATGCTACTGCAACCACGTCCAGGATACGGCGCAACCGCCTCCAGCGCTTGCGCTCCGGGTCAAAGAAAATCTGGCGATCTGGCGTCTTGCGTTTCATTCAGGCTTCATTTTCCGAATTAATTGGCACAAGTGAATAGCAAAAAGGTGTATGCTTCCACCCAAGCATCTGCGTTATTGCGTCTGGAATACGCGGCTTCGAAAAAGCGTACAGCAACTCTGTCTCTATCGGCGCTTGTTGTGGAAATGCCATAATATGCGCCCAACTGCCGCAACGGCCAGTGCTATTACAGTACGAATCGTATGGAACTAGCATCCAGGAGTCAATCGGCCACCTTTTCCCGGAACATTGCCGGGCAGGAAATATCCCTGCGCGCTATGCTCGCTTCCGTGTTGGCGCTGACTGCCGGCCTGATCTTGCGCCTTTGGATGTTCAAGGATCTCTTCCAGGTTAACGGAGACAGTGAAGTCTACGGAGAGATCGCCACGAACCTTCTTCGGCACGGCCGCTACGCTTTCACGGGAACAGAAGGCATATTGCATTCGACGCTGATCCGGCTGCCGGGGTATCCGCTGTTCCTGATGTTGTGCTTCCGGATCTTTGGCGCCGATCATTATGTTGCTGTAGCCTATGTACAGATTGTACTAGATTTGTTGGCCTGCCTGCTGCTGGCAGACTTCGCGCGTTGCATCGCCCCCGCGGAATTCCGTTCCGGCGCAGCGCAGTGCACGCTTTGGCTGGCCGCGTTGTGCCCCTTTACCGCTACGTACGCAGTTGAGCCGCTCACTGAGGCGCTCACGATCTTCCTGACAGCGCTGGCCATGTGGTCGCTAGCCCGTTTTCATCAGCGGCCCGGCTGGAAGTATGCGCTCGTCTTCACGTTTGCGGTGAGTTATACCGCGCTCTTGCGGCCGGATGGTGCGCTGGTTGCCGTGGCGCTGGCCCCGGCTATGGTCATCGGATTGCCCCGCCGGGCCATTCCGCGCCCCAGGCTGATTCGCATGGCCTCGATCTGCGTGGTTCTTGCACTGCTGCCGTTTGGAATTTGGACCGCCAGGAACTGGAGCGTATTTCATGTCTTCCAGCCGCTGGCGCCACGTTCCGCATCCGATCCCGGGGAACCGGTCTATCCGGGCTGGGAGCGCTGGGTGGGTACCTGGTCTCTGGACTTTGCTTCCACTTACAACATCTATTGGAATGTGCCGGAACACCCCGTAAATTTGGCCGACTTGCCCGGCCGGGCCTTCGACTCACCTGCACAATACGCTGAAACCGCCGCTCTCATCGCCGCTTACAACAGCAATGGCAACCATCTGACGCCGCAGATTGATGCGGGCTTTGTAAAGCTGGCGCGGCAGCGCATCGCCGCACAGCCACTGCGTTACTATCTGTGGCTACCCCTGGGCCGTCTTGCCGACATGTGGCTGCGCCCGCGCGTCGATATCATGAACGTCGATCTTGACTGGTGGGCCTACGCGCGCCATCGCGCGGAGACCTATTTGGGCTGGGCCTATGCCGGACTGAATGCGCTTTATCTGCTGTTGGGGCTGGCGGGCCTCTGGCTGCGTCCCCGATTCTGGCAGACTCTTCTGGCGTATATGCTGCTGCGCAGCGCGCTTTTGCTGACGGTGACAGCTCCCGAAACCCGGTACACCGTGGAGTGCTTCCCTATGCTATTTGTCTTGGGCGGCGTAGCCCTCTACTGGGTGACGTACCGGGTGTGCCTGTCGGTCTTAAAGGAGAAGGCGTTGCCGGGCAGTCTCTGATTGAGCTTGATATTGGAGTAGGTGCAGACGCGGTACTGGCCCGGGCCTTCATCGAAGAGCTGTTTGAGAGTCACGTCGCGCTCGGCGTCAATCCAGATGGTGATTTTGGGGAAATACTTCAGGACATCGGGATCTTTGGCGACCAATTCCAATTTCTCAGTTTTGATTCCGCCAAGAATCTCAGTGCCCTGGTATGTAATATTCCACTTCTCGGTCAATTCCTTACCGCTGGTCCCAAAACCAAGCATTCCGTAGCTCTCGAATTTACCGGCCTTGCTGAAGGTCGTAACCTGGTCGATCAGCTTTTCGTAGAGCTTGGCGGAGCCGCCGGAGACAGTGACAACCTTGGGCACCGGCCTGCCGTTTTCCTCGCGGATGTGAATGCCCATCTTGAAGGACTTGCCATTGCGCTGGTAATAAATCGCGCCCTTCTGGACGGTTTTGTCGGTCACGGGCTCGGTTGTCACGGAGTCAAACTCAAAGTCTGCCGAGGCGGTGCGAAAGCTCGCCGCCCCCAGGTCGAGTTTGTGCAGCACGCTTTGGAGATCGTCCGCCGCAAAGGCTACCCGTCCCGGCAGCAGGATGAGCGCCATCGAGACGGCAAAGGCAAATTTTTTCCCCAGTTGCATAATCTCCCTTATTCCGTTGGACGGGTATGAGCAGCCCGCGGACGAGTCAGGCCGGATTACCGGTGCGCCCACACCTTCCAGACAAGATGTCCTCTGGTGTCGGTGACCGTTTCCCATGGCTCGACGAAGACAGCATCGCCGGTTACCGGTTCGATGGCATCGCGCAGCACATCTTTCACCACCCGGTCGGAGGCGCCCGCGGGTACCTTTACGTCTGAGGCGCGCACTGTCACGATCAAGCCATTGCTGCCGTCGCCGCTGATTTGGATGGAGTGCATGAGCGCGGTAATCGGAGATGGTTTGGCACCGAAGTTCCACAGGTGCGGCGTAACGAAGATGAACAGGAGAATCAGCGTCACCATCACGTCGTAGTGGAAACATCCGCGGGGATAAGTCCAGTAGAAGTAACTCTTGAGAATCTGCTTGAAGCTGCGCTTTGGCTGCGCACTTTCATGTACAGCACGGTGTGCAGCGGGGTTCAGGGGTTCTGTCATGCTTCCCTCGCAATCCGGTCCAGTCCGCCCATATAGGGCTGAAGGGCCTCTGGAATCAGCACGGAGCCGTCGGCTTGCTGATAGTTCTCCAGGATAGCCACCCACGTGCGGCCCACGGCCAGGCCGCTCCCGTTGAGCGTGTGGACAAACTCCGGCTTGGCTTTGGCAGCCTGGCCGGACGTGGCCCGGTAGCGGATGTTCGCCCTCCGCGCCTGAAATGCCTCGAAGTTCGAGCAGGAGGAGATCTCCCGGTAAAGTCCCTGTCCCGGCAGCCAGACCTCCAGATCGTAGGTCTTGGCCGACGAAAAGCCAGTGTCGCCGGTGCACAGCAAAACCCGGCGGTAGGGCAGCCCCAGCGCCTCCAGAATCTCCTCGGCGTCGCGCGTCAGCCGCTCGTGTTCGGCGCCGGACTCCTCAGGCCGCGTGAACTTTACCAGCTCCACCTTCTGAAACTGATGCTGTCGAATGATGCCGCGCGTATCCTTGCCGGCGGCGCCGGCCTCGGCGCGGAAACAGGGAGTGTATGCCGTGAACGAGATCGGCAGCTTTGCTTCATCCAGAATCTCGTCGCGGTAAAGATTAGTGACTGGAACCTCGGCCGTCGGAATCAGCCAGTGGTCGCTGTCTTTGTACTCGCCGCGGGTGGCGGCATCGGCGTCGGTGTCCGAGCAGCGGAACAGATCCTCGGAAAACTTGGGCAACTGGCCGGTGCCGAAGAGGCTTTTGCTGTTTACCATGAAGGGCGGCAGCACCTCGGTGTAGCCGTGCCTGCGCGTGTGCATGTCGAGCATGAAGCTGATCAGCGCCCGCTCCAACCGTGCACCCGCGCCCATGTAAACGGCGAAGCGCGCGCCGCTCAGCTTGGCTGCCCGCTCCAGGTCCAGGATTCCCAGAGCTTCGCCTAGCTCCCAGTGCGGTTTAGGTTCAAAGGCGTAGTTGTGCTTCCTGCCCCACGTCTTCACGGTGACGTTATCGGCTTCCGATGCGCCCGTGGGCACTTCGTCGCGAGTCAGATTGGGAACGCGGGCAAGCGCCTGCCGCAATTGCTCGTCCAGTGTCACGGCTCGCTTGTCCAGTTCGTCGAGCTTGTCCTTCAGGGCGCGCGTCTCCTCCATCAGCGCCGTGGCGTCCTGCCCGGCCCTCTTCAGCGCCCCAACCTGCTGGCTCAGTTCGTTGCGGCGAGCCTTCAGTTGCTCGGACTGTGTGATGGCCTCGCGCCGGCTTCTGTCGAGAGCGTGAAAATCGCCCAGCAGCGCCTCCGGATCGGCACCGCGCGCGCGCAGTTTTTCCTCTACCAATTCCAGGTTGCCCCGGACAAATCCCATGTCGAGCATTTCTCTACCAGTTTACCCGACCGGTCCGGAACTCAGCCCCTCGCGGATTCGCAGCCGCTTTCACCGTAACTGCGCTGCATTCTGCCCGGCGGGGAAGTCCTGCGCCCAGGCGCAGAACGCATCGATTTCCCCCGGCGTCGGCGCTGTGCCTGGATGCAGCGGGCGATAGTACCAGAGCGGCATCTTCGCCTCGCGCATGCTGCGGCAGGCGCTCAGCAACCGTATGCGGGCCATCTCCGGACTGAGATTGCTCCAATTGGAAAAGTCGAGCTGCGCGCGCCCGTTGCGAACGTCATTCTGCAGGAGCCGCGAGGTTGGCCAGACCATCCCATACCAGGGAATCTTGCCCTCAGTCGAATGACAGTTGTAACACGAGCGCTGCAACGTGTTCTGTATCTCCGCATCGGGATGGTGAAGCGCGACGAGGGTAGCGTCGGGACTTGTCGCGCTCAGGTTGTAGTCGGGCTGGCGGAACTGCATGACGACCAGAAACACGACAACAAGAATTCCGATGATCCAAATGATCCTGCGCATGGCTACTCTCCCTCCCTGAAAGTGGATTGCATCCGGTGAGCGACCGGCCGTACCGGTCTGTGGTGAGTGATTGCAGCCTTTGCGGGCGGCTCGCTGGAAGGAGGCTGAATATATTGCTGCGGGATATTTCCGGTCAGCGCATGAAGGAAGCTCACAATCGAGTTGACTTCGTCTGTGCTGAATTTTTCTCCGGTCTGGTACTGCCCCATGAGCCGCACGGCTTCATCGAGGGTTTTCACCTGGCCGTTGTGGAAATAGGGGCCGGTTTCCGCCACATTGCGCAGCATCGGAACCTTGAAGTACATCCGGTCGCGCGGCAGGCGGGTGACGTCGAAGCGTCCGGGGTCCGACGTCTGGTCGGGCCAGTCGCGGTATGCGCCCAACTGGGCATAGGAGTTTCCGCCCATCGCGGCGCCGGCATGGCAGCCCGCGCAGCCGGAGCGCAGGAAGACGCGCAGCCCCTCTTTCTCATGGTCAGAGAGCGCATTGGTGTCGCCTTCCAGGTATTCGTCCCATCGGCTGGGGGTCAAGAGCCCTTCCTCGAAGGTTGCGATTGCGTCGGTCACGTTGTTCATGACCACGGGGTCCTTGACGCCCGGATACGCCTGCCGGAATTGCCGGACATAGGCGGGATTCGAATGAATGTACGCCAGCACAGCGGCCGCTGACGGCATCCCCATCTCCACCGGATTCATCATGGGGCCTGAGGCTTGCGCGGCCAGGGTGGGAGAGCGGCCGTCCCAGAACTGAGCAAACTGCAACCCCGCGTTGTAGACGGTGGGCGAGTTCCTGGTTCCGGGCATTTTGTTGTGCCCTTCAGACACCGCCTCGCCTGGATCGACTCCATATTTTTCGAGCTGATGACAGTCTTCGCAGTTGATGGAGTTGTTTAC
>JAJZNH010000451.1 GCA_021811745.1 Acidobacteriota bacterium | reverse complement strand
TG
The DNA here is from genome assembly GCA_021811745.1 of Acidobacteriota bacterium. Next base: position 7,098 of record JAJZNH010000451.1, on the reverse strand, counting down.
AGCAGGCCGTACCACGTCGCGGCAGATTCGTACTCCGGCGAGACCGATAACCCGCAAGAGTTTGTGAAGTACCCAAGGAAGCACACCAAGGAGGAGTCAAGAAAACCTTCAGGCCCCCGCGTTCGGAACAGGGCATGACAGTTGGATTTAGATTGGCCTGGTCTCACTTTTCAATCGGTGCACCCACAATGCTGCCGTATTCGGTCCAGCTCCCGTCATAGTTCTTCACATTTGGCAGACCAAGCAGGTATTTGAGCACCACCCAAGTGTGGCTTGACCGCTCGCCGATGCGGCAATAGGAGATGGTCTCCTTGCTGGGATCAAGGTTGCCATCTCGGAGATAAATTTTTTGCAACTCTTCGGCAGATTTGAAAGTGCCGTCCGAGTTGATCGCCGTACTCCACGGGATGCTCTTTGCTCCGGGAATGTGACCGCCGCGCTGCGCGGTTTCCGTCATTCCGGGAGGTGCGATGACTTTACCGGTGAATTCGTCGGGGCTGCGTACGTCCACGAGGTTCCGGCGCTTGTCCGATTGTGCCTTGAGCACTTCCGGCAAGAACGCACGGACGCTTGCATCCGGCTCGCAGGCACGATATTGCGTGGGAACGATCTTCGGCCGTTCGGTGGTCAGTTCCTTGTCTGCTTCATTCAGCCACTTTACGCGGCCCCCATTCATCAGGCGAACGTTCTTATGGCCGTAAAGCTTGAAAAGCCAAAACCCATAGGAGGCAAACCAGTTGTTGTTGTCTCCGTAGAGGATCACGGTATCGCTAGGGGATATGCCCGCTGCGCTGAGTAATTGTTCGAAGGCTTGTTTGCTGATGATGTCGCGGCGAACCTGGTCCTGAAGCTGGCTCTGCCAGTTGAAACCAACCGACCCGGGGATGTGGCCTGCGTCATAGGCCTTGGTGTCAACGTCGACCTCAACAAGTTTGATTCCGGGCTTGCCGAGATTCTGCTTTACCCAGTCGGTTTCGACCAGGATTTCGGGATGGGTGTAACTTGTCATCGGCTCGTCTCCTTGATGTCCTGCGGCTCGAGCGCAGGGATGTGTTTGATCATGTTTGAGGTGTATTTGAAGATGTTGTCGGGAAAGATCATGACGCCGAAACCGCGCATGTCGCGCGCGGCGATTCGAAGGGCGCCTTCAAGAATGAGGCCGGAGCTGGGACCGGCTATGAGGCCTTCGTTCTGGCACAGCTCCAGCGCGCGGGTGTAGGCCAGGTTAAAGTCGATTTCGAGAATCTCGTCGACCAGGGACGGGTCGAAGAGCTTGGAAACGCTGAGCTGGGAGACGTTGCGCAAGCCCGGCACGTCGTGGCCCTCGGTAGGCTGCACGGCAATAATTCTGACTTCAGGATTCTTGCAGCGTAAAAACTGGGCAATGCCCGTGACGGTGCCGCAGGTGCCAAGCGATGTAAATAGATGCGTGATGCGGCCTTGCGTCTGCTTCCAAATCTCAGGCCCGGTGGTTTTGACGTGCGCCTCGACATTCTTCGCGTTCTCGTACTGATTGGGCATGACGTATTTGTGGCCCTGCGCCTTGGCGTAAGTCTTGGCGAGATTGATGGATCCGTCGCCAAGGCCGGGTGCGGGGCAGAGCTCGTCAGAGACGATGTCGAGATCGGCACCCACGATTTTGAGCAGCACCTTTTTCTCAAACGGAACCTTATTGGGCACAATGGCCAGCAGCCGATGACCGCGCGCCCGCGCCAGAGCAGCCAGGCTGATGCCGGTGTTGCCGGAGGTGGGTTCGACCAAGCCCCGGCCATCGTGCAGTTCACCGCGCTCTTCAAGGTCGCGCAGCAACGCCCACGCGGCACGGTCCTTCACCGAGCCAAAGGGATTCATCCATTCCAGCTTGGCGTAGAGGGGGAATTCCAGGTTGGGATTCAGCCGGTTCACGCGCACGAGCGGCGTAGGGTTCTCCTCGCTCGGCATCATTTCAAAGACGTTCTCGTACACCCGCGTTTTGTGATTCATCGTTGTAAGGCGCCCGGCTAAAGTAGCGTCCGTTCTGGCCATCAATTCTGCGCAGCATGATCAGCCCGAAATCCTGAACCAGCAGTCGCTGTGCAGGCTTTGGGTCATAGACAGCGCAACGTACATCGCCGGGAAGCCTTATGCATAGTTACAGTCCCTCTCTGCGGGCTATATTCAATAGCCACCGAATTCCTCGGTCCGGATATTGTCATCATCCACGCCAGTACCCGAAAGCATCGTATGTATACCCGCGACGAAGGCTGGCGGTCCTGTGATGTAGTAAATGGCAGACGGGAGACCAGACAGGTGTTTCGCCAGCATCTGCGGGTTGATTCTTCCCCTCTCGCCGTTCCATGAGCGTGAAGACTTCTCCATTTCCGTCATACACGCAACCAATGTGAAGTTGGGGTTCTTCTTTTCGAGCTCCTGCAACTCGCTAAGAAACGGTGTATCCTCCGGCCGGCGGTTGGAATAGAAGAGGAAAATGCGATGAGGCGATTTATTATGCGCCGCATTGAGAAGGATGCTGCGGAATGGCGTGATTCCAATCCCGCCGCACAACATCACCGCCGCACGCGAACTGTCGTTGTGAAGCCGCAAGTCGCCGAAGGGGCCGTCAATTTTGACCTGAGTTCCCGGCGAAGCATGTGACAACACTCTCTTGAACGCCGAATTGCGCAACCGGGTTGCCACCAGTAGGAAGTCTTCTTGTGGCGCACTGGCGATGGAAAACGCGCGCGAATTGCCTTCAGAGTCGGATTCAGGGGGATTCAGCAAGCTGATTTCGATGAATTGCCCCGGTTTGAATGTAAACTCGCTAGGCTTCTCCAACTGGCATGCGATGGTGCGCTCGGCGACTTCCCGGCAATCACCGAGCCGCACCAGAAAATCGTGCTGTACGGCAGGTGTCACGGCCTTCTCCTTCGGTCCTGGATGGACTTATCCACGCCCACCTTTATGCTCTCCCCCCATTTGATCCTTCACAATAGGCGATTTGTACCAACGGGAGAGACAGAAGTCATCCTGCGTTGAGTTGCGAAAATTTTGATAATGCATATTGTGTTGTGCTGGAAGCGTGCAAGAGGGAGTTCCAGTTGACAGGAGAAGCACGGATGAAACCTCGAATTCAATACGGCAAAGTAGCGCCGGAGGGGATGAAGGCAATGCGCGGACTGGAGAATTACGTCCGGCAATGCGGCCTCGAAGGCTCAATGCTTGAGTTGGTGAAGCTCAGAGCCTCGCAAATCAATGGATGTGCCTACTGCATCGATATGCACACGAAGGATGCTCGTGCGCAAGGCGAACAGGAGCAGCGGCTTTACGCGCTGGTCGCGTGGCAAGAGACGCCGTTCTTCAACGAGCGTGAACGTGCGGCGCTTGCCTGGACCGAAGCCGTGACGAAAGTTGGCGAAGGACATGTCGCGGATTCCCTGTACGAAAACGCCCGGCGGTATTTCAGCGAGAAAGAATTGGTTGACCTTACGTTCGCCATTGTTGCAATCAATGGGTGGAACCGGCTGGCAATCAGCTTTCGGACCATTCCCGGTTCATACAATCCGGGTCAACAAGAGGATGGGAAGGACAACGCCGATGCCCAAGCATCGCGAAATGAAGGCGGACAAGAAGCGCGCGTTTAAAGGTCAAGACGGCTCTGCCCCTCAGGCGCGTCAGAGTGCAAAACGTCGACGTGTCGCATCTGGTCAATCCCCCAAGATTCGGGCAAACCTGAATCATGGCCCCGCCAATGATAAGCCAAAGGGAAACCGCCGCATCACGCTCTGGACGGTAGGCCACTCCACACATCCTCTGGGCGACTTCATTGCGCTTCTTCAAGCTCACGGCATCCGGCAACTCGTCGATGTGCGGACCATTCCTCGTTCGCGACACAACCCGCAGTTCAACCAGGATCAGCTTCCCGCGCCGTTGAAAGAGACCGGAATTCGTTACATCCATATGACCGGGCTTGGTGGATTAAGACACGCACACCGGGACTCCTTGAATACCGCTTGGCGGAACGCAAGTTTCCGCGGCTTTGCCGACTACATGCAAACCGCGGAGTTTGACGTTGCCCTCAAGGAGTTGATTCGTCTCGCGCGAAGCCGGCCGACGGCAATCATGTGCGCCGAAGCCGTCCCCTGGCGCTGTCACCGTTCCCTGATTGCGGACGCACTTCTTGTTCGCGGACTCCAGGTGGAGGAGATAGCCGGCAAAAACAGCGCGCGCATGCACACGCTTACTCCATGGGCGCGCGTAGTTGGAGATCGGATCACGTATCCCATCGCCGCGGCACTGCAGCAAGACGCTACACGCCAATCAGCAAATGTGCATCCACACGCCCTGCAGCAAAAACGCTGAATTCCATGTGAAGACTATTGAGCTGTAAATAAAAGAACTTCATTCCGTATGGAGGAGAGAGAGAGACGATGACACACCAGGTGGTGAAGTTAGCTCGCGAGTGTTCCGCCACTGAGATTCCGAGTGGCTATGTCCACATCTTAGCTGCGGGAACGCCAGTCGTGATTACGCAGCAGCTCGGCGGCAGCTACACGGTGAGCGCCGGCTATGGGCAGCTCATGCGCATCGACGCGAGGGATGCCGATGCGCTGGGCTTCGCGGCAGTCCAAACAGAAAGGCCAGCCGAATTCAGCGAGCAATTGGTGTGGGATCAGTTGAAAACAGTGTACGATCCCGAGATTCCGGTCAATATAGTCGAACTGGGACTTGTTTATTCGTGCGAAATCACGGAAGACAACGGCGCCCACGACATTCAGATTGCGATGACCATGACCGCTCCCGGGTGCGGAATGAGCCAGGTACTCAAATCGGATGTAGAAGAGAAACTCACTAGACTTCCGACCGTCCGTCAGGTCCACGTCGAGATCGTGTTCGATCCTCCATGGACGATACAGCGTATGTCGGAGGCGACACGGCTGCAATTGGGCCTGGACTATTGACCGCCGCTACGACACTTTCAATTCGCCGCCAAAGCTCGCTGCCAACAGCGTCTTTTGTTCGAGCGTATGCGCCTTGGCGGAACCAGTAGCGGGGCTGGCGGCAGCCGATCGCTTCACAGAGTGCACCTGACGCCCGCGCGCGAGGCGTCGCAGCCTCGGCACAACGAACGACAGCGACCCCATGTTGGCCGGCTCCTCCTGCACCCACACAATCTCATGCGCCTTGGGACACCGGTCGAGCGCCGCGGCGATCTCGTCAGCCGGCCATGGGTAGAGCTGCTCAACAGACAGGATTCCAGTATTCGCATCTTTACGCCGGGCGCGCTCCATCCGTAGTTCATGACCGATTTTGCCCGTACAGAAGAGCAGGCGTTTCGGGTTCTCGATCTCTGTTTCCAGCAGCACCTTCCGGAATCCAGGCGCCGCGAATTCTTCTAAATGCGATGCCGCATCGGGGTTGCGCAACATGCTTTTCGGGGTGAAGACAATCAGAGGCTTGCGCCAGGAACGTAGCGCCTGCCGCCGCAGAAGATGAAAGTACTGGGCTGCGGTGGAAGGCTGGCAGATCTGGATGTTGTCGCGCGCAGCCAGTTGCAGGTATCGCTCGATGCGCGCACTCGAGTGTTCAGGTCCCTGCCCCTCGTAGCCGTGGGGCAGCAGCAGAACAAGTCCGCTCAGCAGATCCCATTTATCTTCGCCGGCTGCGATGAACTGATCGATGATCACCTGCGCCCCATTTGCGAAGTCACCAAACTGCGCCTCCCATAGAACGAGCGCCTCAGGATAATCGCGGCTGAATCCGTACTCGAAGCCGAGCACTGCGGCTTCCGAGAGAATCGAGTTGTAGACTTCAAACCGCGCTTGATCGGGCCCGAGATGGGCCAGCGGAATGTAAGTTTGCTCCGTCTCGGTATCGACGAGCACGCTGTGGCGCTGGCTGAACGTGCCACGCCGGCTGTCCTGGCCGCTCAGCCGCACAGGCGTTCCCTCGAGAAGAAGCGATCCGAAGGCAAGAGCCTCGGCCATCGCATAATCCACCGGCCGCTTGTTCCGCCCCATCTCGGCTCGCTGTTCAAGGAGTTTCCTGATCTTGGGATGGATGTGAAAGCCGTCCGGATGGGCGATCAATCCTTCGCTGATCTTGCGCAGACGCTCGATAGGAATGCCCGTGTCCAATTCGTCCTCGGTCTTGTAGCATCCTCCGTGGTACGGTCCCCAGTATGCGGGCAAAGTGGCAAGCGAGGCCGATTTCCTCATCCGGCCGGCCGCAGATTTTTCCGCCGCCAGCGCAGACTGGACCTGATTAACCAGTTCTGCAGGATCAACCTCAATTTGCTCCGAGTAGATTCTGTAGAGGGGAGCATGATTCTTGATCCGTCCATAGCGAAGAGGTTGTGTGATGGTCGGATCGTCGATTTCACTGTGGCCGTAACGCCGATATCCAATCAAGTCTACGAGAACGTCGGTATGAAAGGTGTAACGGTAGTCGGCCGCAAACCTCGCTGCGCGGACAACACAGTCCGGATCCTCCGCATTCACGTGCAACACGGGGACGTCCAGACGCTTTGCCACATCGGAAGCAAAGAGCGACGAGTTCGACTCGTTGGGCCCGGCGGTAAAGCCGATGAGATTGTTCACGACCACCTGAATGCTGCCGCCTACCGAGAAACCGTCCACAGACGCAAGGTTGAGCGCCTCGGCACAAATCCCCTGGCCGGCAAGGGCGGCGTCGCCGTGGATCAACACAGGCAGTACGCGGTCCTTGCCCTGGCTGCCAAATCGGTCCTGTTTCGCGCGTGCGCGGCCCATGGCTACCGGACCGACAGCTTCAAGGTGGCTGGGATTCGATACCAGGTGGAGATCGATTGTGTTGCCCCCGGCATCCTTCCACTGGCCGGTTGCTCCCAGATGGTATTTCACGTCCCCGCTGCCAAGTACGCTGCGTGGGTCAATATCTTCAAATTTGGAAAAGATCGCGGCAGGCGCAATACCGATGACGTTTGCCATCACATTCAAGCGTCCACGATGGCTCATGGCCAGGATGGCCTGGCTCATGCCGCGCTCGGCTGCGCAATGCAGAAGCGTATCGAGGAACGGAATGAGCGCGGTAACGCCTTCCAGGGAGAAACGCTTGGTCCCCGGATAACGAGACTGAAGGACC
>JAJZNH010000446.1:3008-7109 GCA_021811745.1 Acidobacteriota bacterium | reverse complement strand
CTACGATCGCAATTGCGCGCGCTTCTTCCGCTCCGCGCCGGCCACGGGCGCGGCCTGGGGAAACGGCGATGCGGCCCAGGTGCGGCTGGTTGAAGCGATTCATGCGTCAACCACCGCGCCGGTGCTCTACTTCGACAAGCCGGCCAAGTTTCCCAGCGAGCCAGCCAGGCGCTACTGGGATGGAGCCGTCACCGGATGCAACAATCCGGTACTGGCCGCCGTGACCGAAGCCATCGTGCTGGGACACGCACCGGATGCGGTCGCCGCGCTTGCCATCGGCACGGGAACTGTCTCCTGTCCACCCGCTCCGGCTGGCGCTCCGCCGGAAGTCTTTTACGCAACGCGGGAGGAGCCCGGCATTCTGCCTGACGCACTCAAGCTGGCGAGCGCGATCGTCGATGATCCACCTGATGTCGCGAGCTTCCTGGTCCACGTGCTCACCGGCGGACAGGATGGAGTGCCCGCTCCCGCTGACAGCCGCGTGGTGCGCATGAGTCCGATGATCTCGCCGGTGCGAAACGCCGCTGGTGACTGGACCTTGCCGCAAGGGATGAACGTTGACCAATTCAGCGTGCTCGCCAACCTGGCCATGGACGCGGTGAAACAAGAGCAGGTACTGGCCATCCAGATGCTGGCCCAATTGTGGCTCGACGATCACGTGCGCAATCAGCCCATCCGGATGAATGGAAACCTCAAACTTGAGTTGGGACAGGACTGGTATTCACAGGCCAAAGCGGCCTGGAAGACGATCCAGTAATGCGCGCGGCCAACTGACGACGTCCGACGGCCGCGATCCATCCGCCCAATCAATCCAGCTTGGGGTGCAGCTTGTTGAACCCTGTGGCGCGCTGATATGCGGCGGCAAAGGCGGCCAGTTTCGCGTCCTGGTAGTGGCCGGCCAGGAAGGTGAGTGAAACGGGCGTGCCCGGTCCGCCGATGTCGTCGTGATTGCCGTCGTCAATGGCGGGCGGCGGGGGCGCTTCCGCTCCGCGCAAGCCGTTGGGCAGAATGAGCGCGGGATGGCCGCTGAGATTGGTGGCGATCAGTTGCGTGTCAGTGCTCGGAGTGACGATGATGTCCACCTGCTCAAAGAGCGCCAACATCTGCCTCAGGGCAAGGGTGCGCGCGCGGTTGGCCTGGATGTACTCAACTGCCGGATAGAAGCGGGCGATGCGGAAGAAATTGGGCCAGTCCTCGGGGCCTTGCTCGGTGAGCAGACGGTCGCGGCCAGTCATTGTCAACTCATCGAAGGCGGCGGCGGCTTCAGCGGTGAGCAGCGGCTGCATTGCGTCCCAGGGCAGCTTGGGCAGCTCAACCGGAATCAGGTGCACACCCATCGCGCGCAGCTTGTCGAGCGCGGCCATCGCATAGCGGCGGTCATAGACGCGGCGGGTGCGCTCGTCTTTCGCCGCGGCATTTGCTTCTTCGCGCTTCTGTCCTTCTTCCGCCGTTTCATTGGATTTTGGCTCCTGCAGCTTGAGCGGAGGCGGCGGATCGAATTCGCTTTTCAGGTAGCCGATGCGCAGCGTGCGCCAGTCGAAGCCGGGATTCCAGTTGAATTCGGCTGCGACGGCGGAGAGATCGTGGCCGTCAGGACCGTGAATGACGTTGAGCACCAGAGCACAGTCGTCCACAGAGCGCGCGATGGGGCCGAGCTTGTCCATTGTCCAGCTCAACGCCATGGCTCCGGTGCGCGGCACAAGACCGAAGGTTGGGCGCAGTCCGGTCACGCCACAGCGCGTGCACGGCGAGCTGATGGAGCCGAGGGTCTCCGATCCGATGGCGAAACCGACGCATCCCGCGGCCACGGCAGAGGCCGAACCCGCCGAGGAGCCGCTCGATCCCTGCGCCGGATTCCACGGATTGCGCGTGCGTCCACCGAACCACTTGTCGCCCATCGCCAGCGCGCCCAGCGTGAGCTTGGCCACCAGCACGGCTCCGGCGGCGTCGAGACGGCGAACGACGGTCGCGTCTTCGTTGAACGACTGATGCTCGAAGCCGCCCGCGCCCCAGGTGGTCGGATAGCCTTCGACAGCAAGCAGGTCTTTCGCGCCCCAGGGAATGCCGTGCAGCGGGCCGCGATATTTGCCGGCGGCGATCTCGGCGTCGGCGGCCCTGGCCTGCGCGAGGGCGCGCTCCTCGGTCAGCGTGATGACGAAGTGCAGCTTGGGGTCGTAGCGCTTGAGGCGGGCGATGTACATCCGGGTGAGCGCCAGCGAAGTGACATTGCGGGCCCGGAGCTGCGCGGCAAGTTCCGTGACAGTGGCGAAGGCCAGGTCTTCAATGCGGGCAGGCTCTGCAGTTGCGGAGCCGTTGAAGCGCACACTCTGTGCTGTGGCAGCCTCATTGCAACTAGCCCCGGCCTTCGCCGCAGGCAGCGGATGAAAGACAAAGGCTGGCGGAACGGCATTGGGCAGATGCAGCGCGCGAATGGGCGCATAGGCGGCGCGCTGATCGTTCAGGCCGTCGAGCATCATCTTCATCTGCTCTGCTGTGAACGAACCGACGCCGGCGAGCACGGCAGCCTGCTCGATCATCTCCTGCGTAATTTTTGGCAACTCCTCGCCTTTGGCTGCGGCGGATTCCTGCGCCTGCGCGGCCAGCGTGTACAGGATTCCAGGCAGCAACGGAGATGCCAGACTCAAGCCGGCGCAGGCGTCCACAAACGCACGACGATCCAGTTTCATGCGCAAGTTCCTTTCGAAGTGTCCTCGCGCAAAACTATATCCGATGCGACGGACGCCGGCACCGCTCTTTTTTCCACCTAAGCGGCCGCAAAGACCGGCAGCGCTCAGAAACGGAATACCGGACCAGTAACAAAGCGCCCGTTGGAGTTCACAATCGAACGGACGTTCGCGTTTGTCGATTGGTAATTGGTATTGAAATAGTCGGCTTGAATGCGCCAGGCCAGGGCGTGCGAAATGCCGATATCAAATCCGCCTCCGACATCCACCGCAAATGTGTTGTCAGACTTCAGATTGGGCAGAGCGGAACTGTTGAGATGCGAACTGCCCACGAGGCCGTGCAGGAAGATGGTCGAGAGTCCAAGATGAGCCGAAACCTGCGGGCCCAGGAGGAAGAAATAAGCGTGAGGATTGAAGTTGGGGCTGTCATTGCGATAGCTGCCTGTGACATCTCCCTTGATTCCCAGCCACGAGCCAAAGATCGGCACCGGAACCTTTAGCGCTGCGTCCCATCCGTTCATTCCGCCGCTGAAGGTATTGAGCTGAGTGTGATCGTAGGGGCGAAACATGTAGGAGTAGCCGCCAAAGAGCTCGGCATTCGGTGGCGCGGAGCGCTGATCCGGAGCCGCTTGCGCAAGAAGGTTCGCCGGAATGGCCAGAATCGCAATGAGCAGGAAGAGAAGAAATGAGAGCTTCTGCAACATCAAAACACCTCACATGCCGGAAATTGACCCAAGGCAGGAGGCGAACAGATGCACAGGACCGCAAGAATCGCCCTGACAGACAGAGCGGTGACTGCAATACGCATTGGACGTTGCAGCGCTGAAGAGGGTTGCATGAAAGACGGCGGCCGACCGCAGGCAACTGCGCAGAGACAATCAAGAGCGCCCCCAAAAAGGAAGGAGCTGGTGGCCGCCAGCCGCCGTTTGTAATAGACCGCCGCGGCTGGCATTGTCACCGGAAAGCCTTACTTGCCCGCCTCCTGCGCCATCGCGACGGCGCGGGTGAGCAAATCAAGACGCTGCTTTTTCTCGGCATCCACCTGCTGAGGACTCATCCCCACCCTGGCAGCCCGCTTGGCGAACACGTTGAGCTGCTGAGCAAAGGCCGGCGCGAGGTCCGACATGGCAGCCTGGGCCTCAGGAAGCATGAACTTATGAAAGTTGGCGATCTCCGGCTCGGCGTTCTCGGGATGGTAACTGAGCCGGTCTCCAGTCTGCATGGCAAGAACAAGAGGATCGGGCGGCGCGCTGACCGGATAAGTCTGCTGCATATCGTTGTAGGCCTCGCGCAGTCGGGTCATGGCCCCGGCGAAGCCGTCCAGCTTGGCGCGGTTGTCGATCAGGCCCGGCGCGCGGCGGACTTCAACGACCACCTGGTTCGCCACGCTGGTGCTCGGTACAGAAATGATCGTGGT
>JAJZNH010000446.1:0-2997 GCA_021811745.1 Acidobacteriota bacterium | reverse complement strand
CCACCGCTCCTTGCGGCAGAGGCTGACCATCAATCGTAACCGCGGCGGGCGGCCAGTCAGCGGGCAAACGAAGCTCATAGGATCGATTCTGAAGCATGCCGGAATAACTGCCCTGAACGGGGCCGATCTCGATGCGGAGCGTGTCGCCGTTCTGGGTGGCCTTAATCGGAGTGCGCGCAAATTCGCCTCTCTTGTATTCAACCGACACGCCTGAATCCTCATAGACTGAATAGCTGGAGCTGGTGCCGGGCTTAAGAGGCCATACGTTCAGAATGAGCGGATCGACGGGCTTCTGCCCGGTGTAAAGCATCTGCGGCTCCATGGGCACAATAGCCCCGGCGCGCGCGTAGACGGGAATCTGGTCAATGGAAAAGCTGCGCTCCAGCGTGAGCGGGCCGGTGAAGTGCCTGCCGGTGGGCCATTCATACCATTCGCCCGGGGGAATCCAGACGGTTTCGGCGGCCAGGCCGTAAAGCTTGTCGGCTGGTGCGGTGATCGGCGCAGCCACCATTTCGTTGCCGAAGCTATATTCGTTTTTGCGCTCGTAGGCGGAATTGGCTTTGGGCCAGTCGTAATAGAGAGGCCGGAAGAAGGCGACGCCGGTATCAAAGGTGCGGCGGGCCTCGGTGTAGACGTAGGGCACCAGCGCCTGGCGAAGCTGGAAGGTGGATCGCAGGATGGACGCATACGGCTCGGGATAGGCCCAGATGCGCCGTTCGGCGTCAGGATTCTTGGTCGTGTGGGTGCGCAGGATCGGGCTGAAGGCGCCGAATTGTACCCACCGCGTATAAAGCTCGGGATCGACTACGCCCGGCATGTGGCCGCCGATATCGTGGCTCCAGTAGGCGTAACCCACATTGGCCGCGGTGGCGGTGAACCATGGCTGAAAAGCGAGTGAAGCCCACACCGAAACGGTATCACCCGAAAAGCCTATTTCATAACGGTGATTGCCCAGACCGCCCCAGCGATGAAAGAGCAGCGGGCGCTTGCCCTCGCGCTGCTGATCGGTGAAGTGCAGGTAGTTCAGCCACCAGGTATTGTTCACGCCGGCCATCTTGGTGTTCGGCTGCTGTTGCCAGTCGAGCCACCAGAAGTCGATGCCCTGCTTTTCAAGCGGATGAAGGACCAGATTGAAATAGTTCGTTGCCCAGCGCTTGTTGGTCGGGTCGAACGGCACATACTTCTTGGTCGCCGGATTGATGCCCATCGCGCGCGCCATCGCCGGATAAGCCGCTTCCCAAGGCTCGATGCCCGACGCCGGGTGCAGATTCAAGGTCACCTTCAGGCCCTCTTCATGCAGCTTCTTGAGGAACTGATTGGGATCGGGAAAGAGCAGCTTGTTCCAGGTGTAGCCGGTCCAGCCCAGATTTTGGCCGGCTTGATCGACATCCCCCGCGGCCTGTAACTGCTCTTTGCTTATGTGCCAGCCCATGTCGATGACCAGAACATCCAGCGGCGTTGAGTTCTGGTGAAATCCGTTCACCAGCTGATCGAGTTCCTGGTCGCTATAGTCCCAGTAGCGCGACCACCAGACACCGAAGGCGAAACGCGGCGGCAGAGGGATGCGGCCGGCTACGCGCACAAAGTCACCCAGCGCCTTGCGGTAGTCGTGGCCATAGCCAAAGAAGTACCAGTCGAAGTAAGCACCTGGGCGTTCACTGGCGGGCCGTTCCATCACCCACGGCCAGGGGCTCTTTTCTCCGCGCAGGAAGCGGAAGTCGGCAGAGTCAAAAAGCGGGCGGGTGGAGTCGTCTACCAGCACCCATCCGGCGCGGGACGCGAGTCCCTGCCCGATCGGCTCCATCGTGTCGTCGCCGCGCGCCCTGTCGAGCGTGCGCGTAGTGCCCAGAAGATTCTGAGGATCGGTAAGCCCGGGGTGCCAAACGACCGGCTTGCCGTCCACAACGAGTTCGATCGAGAGGTTGTCTGCCGAAAAGCGCCCATCGCCTGTGGGCGTATAAGTCAGCGTGAGCGCGTCGGTCTTGATCACGAGTTGCAGGGCGTTCTCCGTGGCCGTTTTGGTGAACTTCGGCACGGGCAGATGACGATTGAGAAAGACGAAGGATGCGTGATCTTCAAACTTGCGGGTTGCGGACCACTCCATGCGGATTAACTGCGGCGTTAGCACCGTAAAGCGCGCATGGCCAAAGAGCACCTCGGCATTTCGATCGGCGACCGGATTATCAGCGGGCTCAATTGGCTTTGGCGGCGGTGGCGGCGGCGGAGCGGACACGGCCACATGGGGTGCCTTGGCGGCGCGCTGCAGCGCGCCCGCCGGTGTGAGCGCCAGCATAAATAAGATGGCCAGGCCAGTTACGGCAAGTTTTCCAGAGCAACGACGCACTCTTCCTCCTCCACTTTTGCCCCCATTCCGAAGGTTACCATCGCTGACTGTCTTCGATGCAGTAACGGCGCCTCCTGCACATTGGTGGTTCCAGTGAATGACAGACTCACGATATTTTTTCAGTCAATTGAATTTCAGTGTAAATAATCTCGGCAGCATGAAGCGCTCTTCAAGTTCTGGCAGCAGGGCAAGCGCATCAACGAGCAAGTTAAGGCGAATGTTATTTTGAAAGGGCGCGCCTGTCCGCCGTGTGCGGGACTTGAGATGTCGCGGAAAAAACACGCTGAGACAGGTGCTTTGTGTCAGGGCACGACTTCAGTCGTGCCGCAAGTGTCGCAGAATGAGCAAGGGCTTGAGCCTCTGCCAAATTTCTCCCGCCGAATTCGCCTGCCATTTGCACTTTTGCCCAGCCTGTTGAGTCGTGCCAATCATGCCGGCACGGTAATCCCGAGGATTTAGCCTCCGAGGGAAAATCTTGCGTCCCCAGAGCATCCCTCGGCGGCTAAAGCCGCGACAAAATGGGCCGCGAAAGACGGCATGGCTGAAGCCATGCCCTGACACAAAATCATTGCTTCTCATGGCTCCCAACTTTCATGCGATTGCCCTGAAGATGACAACCGGCCTGCCGTGCCTGAATGGAATCCCTTCGCATC
>JAJZNH010000521.1 GCA_021811745.1 Acidobacteriota bacterium | reverse complement strand
GGTGAACACATCCCGCTCCATCCCTCGTCCGCGCCATCGACCATGAGGATTGGGACGGAATAATCCTTAAAGTCGCTGGTGCTGACCTCCACCACATGGGAGCGGACCCGTCCGCGATCCGGGTAGAAGGCCGAAAAGAACACATAGACAGTTCCCTTGCGGTACGCCATCGCCGCGTCTTTCACCGACCAGTTGCGATAGGACAGCACCGGATTTCTCAGGCTGCTCCAGGCGGCAAAGGGCAGTTGCTGGGAATTCAGACGAACATTGCGAAAGCCGCTTGCGACAAGCAGCACCAACGTCGCGATCCACCAGTGGCTCCTCTGTCTCTTGTCGTCCCCGCCTCGGTCGTAGAAGCTAGGTATCCGCGTTACGGCCTCGGCAATCCGTGCCATCGCATTTCCTCGTAAACAGCTATCGATAGAGGAGCATTTTCTGTCTGTGTGCTCCCAGACTGGTTGCAACCGCTCAATTTCCACAATCCAGACACCTCCGGTTGCGCCTCGACTGTTGCGCTTTGGCTCACGAGAACGAATGAATTACCTGTCTCCTTCGGCTGTCCAACAGTTTCCCTCACAGAATCGATTCAGAAGGTGATTCGTGCGCCCAGCTGAATCTGACGCATCGACTTTGCGGAGCGGATCGCGCCGAAAAGATCGGATGTAAGCGTCGAGGTAGGCGGTGAGAGACTCACCATGTTGAAAAAGTTTATGCTTTCCAGACGCATCTGCAGCACATACCGTTCCTGGATTCTAAAGTCCCGGAAAACGCCCATATCAACATCCCGATAACCAGGCGCGTCCAAATAGGATATCGGCACATTGCCGTCAGCCTCACCCGGGCCAATGCCCCCGCTGCCATTCGGTTGAAATGCTGCGGGATTAAACCATTCACTCGCAACCAGAGTACGGCCGCGATGCGGATCGAGCTTTGCCACCTGCCCGGGGACAAAGTTGGGCCGGTCGCTTAAGTTGCCGTCGGCGTTGTTGTCGGCCCCCGTTTGGAAGGCCAGCGGCGTTCCGCTTCGCAAGGTGACAATCGGAGAAATCTCCCAGCCGTTTAGGGCCTTGCGCATAATCAGATTGTTTCCGTGCCAGTAATTGAAATCCCACACCGCCGATCCAACAAACATATTGCGCTGATCGAAGGGGCTGCGGCCGCGATCTTCCCATAGATTGTTGTAGTCCTGTGGCACCACATTGGCGTTTACCCCGTAAACCGGTAGGCTATCCAGGTTCTTGCTGTAGGTGTAGTATGCGCGGAAACTAATGCCGTGCGAAGTGCGCTGTTCGGCGATGATTTGCAGCGCGTTATACGACGAGGTCTGATTGGACTCGGTCTGGAAGATCTGGGCCACGGTGTTGGTATCGATGGGCCGTCGCGCATTCACGTTCTTGGTGGTTGCAGTGCTGTTCCAGATGGGATAGTTCAAGTCCCGGTTGAGCGGCAGGCTATGGCCGTAGGCTCCGACAAAAGCAGTCGTCAGGCTCAGGCTGTTCGTAATCTGCCTTTGAATCGAAGCGTTCACCTGGTAAGTATAATTCCAGGTGAACTCAGGGCTGATCCCGGAAAGTTCCGCATCCGGCGCGTAGACCGGATGAGAGGGGTTATAGACATACGGGAAAGGATCTCCCCCGCGAACGTTCGCATACGGATGCGTTAGCGAGGCTACATTGTTGAAGGTCGCCTGGAGGCTAAACGGGGCGAAGTTATTGGCGACGTTCCAAGTGGCCGCCGAAACACTCCCGAAAAACAGTCCGGCTGCGGCGCGGATGGAGGTTTTGCCATCTCCAAATGGATCCCAGGCAACTCCCAATCGCGGTGAAATGTGGTCCTTGCGCACCGGAATGATGCCCCTGGTTATACCCTTGTCTCCATAAAAAAGTTGCCCACGAGGCGCATCCGGAACGGTGACAGATTGTCTGCCTAAGATAAATGTGTTCTCTTGGTTCCGTGGATCCGTTGGCGGCGTTTGAATGTCATAGCGGATCCCCGGAGTCAGGGTCAGTCGGTGCGTGACGCGAAACTCGTCCTGCAGGAAGAACCCGAAGCTCCAGGAATTGGCAATCGAAAAGACCGGCGTCTGCTGTTGCATCGTAAACGGCAGGCCAAGCATGAAATCAGCCAGAGGATTGCCTTTACCATTTCCCTTGGGATCCTTGGTTTCAACGCCGGTGAAGTTGAACTGGCCATAGTTCGTATGATTGGTCGGATTCACGTCCTTGCCCAGCATGGCCTCTCCACCGAGAGCAAGGGAATGGCGCCCGTGGTTGATGAGCACCACATCGCGAGCCGTATAGATATCGGAGCTATTGCTCTCAGCATGTTCATTGCCCAGCGTAAAGTAGCCGCTCACTACAAGTTTCGGAAGAGAGGGTGTTCCCTGCGGTTGAAAGTCCGAACCATAATCGTGCAGAGAGTGTGCCGGCAGATTGACGATGCTGGACGGGTTGTAGACAAAAGTCAGCCATGCCTGATTGACCATTGTCGGGCTGATCGTCCAAGTGTGACTGAGGACCGCATTCTGCTGACGCCAGGAGGAGGTTTCCGTTGACCAAGGAAGGTTTCCTGAAGCGGGAGCGGAGGTGAGTCCACTGGTATTGTAGTAGTCCACAAAGAGTCTTTGATTTTGCGTCAGGGTATCGTCGACCCTGACCAGGAATTCGTCGGTATCGTACGGTATCACGATGGCCGTTTGATAGACATTCCCGGGCTCATTAGCGGCAGCAGGAATTCCCGGTAGGCCCGTCGGCGGATTGAGCAATGCCAACGCTGTCGGGTCGAGCCGGTTCGGCGGGATCCATCCCGGCGTGTTGTTGTAGTCGAAGGGCTTGCCGGTCGTGGGATCATAGGGAAGAATCTTCGATTGCGAGAAATTTCCCTGCCGCTCCAGCGGCGTCGGCAGAACGGCTGAATTGAAAATCGTACTGGTA
The DNA here is from genome assembly GCA_021811745.1 of Acidobacteriota bacterium. Next base: position 4,182 of record JAJZNH010000521.1, on the reverse strand, counting down.
ATCTGGCGCAGACCGCCGTAGCTGCCAAAGAAAAAGGCGCGATTGTGGATGATCGGCCCTCCCACGGTGCCGCCGAACTGATTGCGGTGGAGAGGCGGATTGGCAAGCGCCTCCCACGGCGTGGCATTGAAGTTGCCATCTCGATAGAACTCGAAGAGCGATCCATGGATTTGGTTGGTTCCCGATTTCGTGATAACCGTAACTACACCAGCTCCAAAGCGTCCGTATTCTGCGCTGTAATTATTGGTTTCAACACGGAACTCGTCAACGGCGTCTGGGTTGGGGATAATGAGTCCAGTGTTGCTACTGAACGTCATGTTGAGCCCGCCGTCCAGATAGTAAGAGACGCCGCTTTCCCCGTTGTTCGCCCCACCATTGATATACGTGATCTGAAGTGGCATTCCATGTCCATGGGTCGTATCTGTCTCTGACTGCTGGACTCCGGGTGTGAGAGTGAGAAGCGTATAAACATCCCGGTTCACGAGCGGCAGTGTGGTGATCTCCTTGTTCTCGACCGTGTGGCCGATCTCCGCCGTCGTCGTGTCCACTTGCGGAGGCGCCGCATCCACCGTAACTGTCTCGGTATCGGCTCCCACCGCCATCGTGAGATTGGCCGTTTGCGTCTCATCCACCGTCAGAACGACATTGTCTTGCTCGACCTTCTTGAATCCAGTCGCCGTGGCCGCAATCGTGTACCTGCCCACCGGCAGAAACTCAATCCGGTATTCACCCAGACCATTGCTCGTTGTGCTTTGCGCGATCCCGGTTTCCCCGTTTTTGGCGGTGATCTTTGCTCCGGCAATTACCGCTCCCTGCTGATCCTTAACCGTCCCCACCAGCGTTGCCGTGATGTTTTGCGCCAAGTCCGGGCCTCCGTGCAGGAGCGCGGCGACGACGACGGCCAAAAGAAAGTGTTTGACGGCTCCGCGAACCGTCCTGCCTTTGAGATCTGCTTCGCCACAGGCCAATTGTTTTCTCCGCACAAAATTCTCCTTATCTGGTCTTTTCTTTCAGGACAGTTCACGAACTCCTGAAAAGGCCATCGTTACCTTTCCCGGGGAAACGTCTCTTGCTGAGAATTTTTGGCCGCCGACTGCTTGGGACTCGCGATTTTGGAGACGGATTCTTTCTCGAGGCAACTGCTTTTCCCGGACGGCATCTAGCCGGACGAGTCCGCCCGCCTGAACTCGTTACTGGAGCCAGATTTTTCTTTGCGAAGAGATGATCGTCAAGTCAATTCGCGGTGCCGCCCACCGTTGTGCCCACCGTGGACAGCACCGCGAATTGACTTGCCCACCGGGATCTTAGCGGTGAAACTCAATATAGAAAGAGAGGGGTGCCGGACTTGCCGCAGTGGTAGAGAGTCTAAGTAGGAATCGGGAAGCAGTTTATCGTCCGGCGTCGAAAACGAAGCAGCCGTACGAACGCCGGCGACCCTTTTCAGGCAAGATCAGATTTCCCGGATTCGATAGGATGATCGTTCCTTCCCGTCCCCACGCAACCGCACGTAGACCAATCTCCTTAACGGACAGCGACGCGCCTACCCGAACGTTTCACCGCGGTCGAGGTTCACCGCCGCCTCTTGGAACGGATTTCATTCCGGAGTTCCCACCTTAGAGCCGGCCGGGGAATTCTCGACCAACATTATCTGACTCGGCTTGAAACCATGGAGAATTTCTCATGCGCCCTTTACCCTGCGGCTCGCTCTGTCTTCTCGCGCTGGTTTTTAGCGCCAGGCCCGTGTTTGCCCAGCGCCACTCTTCGGCTTCCCTCCCCCGCGTCTTTGAGATCGACGCCCGGAAACTCGCCGAGGCGAAGGCCCATCCCACGCCGGAACTGCTGGAACTGGCCAGGCACGAGGCCGATGCCGCGCTCAAGACCAGTCCGCTCAGCGTGATGGATAAGGGTTCCGTCCCACCCAACGGCGACAAGCACGAGTTCATGTCTGAGGCCGGCTATTGGTGGCCAAATCCGAATACCCCGAATCACCTGCCTTACGTGCGCCGTGATGGGTACCGCAACCCGGAAACCGAGCGCATCTCCGATGAAGCCGAACTCAACAAAATGCTTCACGCCTCCCGCGCGCTGGCTTTGGGATACTACCTCACCGGCGACGAGCGCTACGCGCAGCACGCGGCCGTGCTGCTGCGGACCTGGTTTCTGGCGCCGGCCACGGCTATGCGCCCCGACTTCCAATACGCTCAATATATCCCCGGTTTGAACACTGGACGCGCCGCCGGCATTGTCTCGGCCCGCAATCTGCCCGAAGCCCTCGATGCGGTAGGAATGCTGGCTGGCTCGCCAAACTGGAGCGCCGCTGACGATGCCGGCATAAAACACTGGTTCAGCGACTATTACACTTGGCTCACCACGAGCAAGCACGGCCGGCAGGACGACGCTCGGCCGAACAATCATGGCTCTTGGCATCAGGTGCAGGTTGCGGCAATCGCGCTCTTTCTTGGCAAAACTCAGGATGCGCGGCAGACGCTGGAGCGCGTGCGCGAGGAGCGCATTCCTCTCGAGATCGACGCCCAAGGCATGCAAAAATACGAGATGATCCGAACCAAGTCCTTTTCCTACAGTGCCATGAACCTCCAGGCGCTTTCCCTGCTGGCTGTCATCGCCCAGCCCCTGGGGATCGACCTCTACAAGCCGGCCACCCCAGGGGCCCCGGGCATCCTGACGGCCGTAAACGCCCTGATGCCCTACGACTCCCAGCATAAGTGGCCGCATCAGCAGGTCGAGTCCGGCCGGGAAGACTCCCTGTGTCCCGCACTCGTCTTCGCCGAGGCCTACACGCGCGCACTCCAATACGGCGACGCCCTTAAGCGCTTCGCCTGTAAGCCAACTGCAATCACGATCATCGACCTGTTGCCGCTTCCGCGATGATCCCGAACACCCCCACCAGTATGGTTAAAAAGGTCCTTCGGAAATGGGTTTTCGTATGACTGACCAGATTATGACTGACCAGATTTTGTTGCCCGCGCCGCAGTCCCGGCCTCCGTCTTCCGCTTTGACCCGCAGGGCAATGCTGCAATTGTCGGCGGCCGGCGCCGCCGCACTGAGCGCCCGGCTTGCGTTTCCCGAAGCCGCTGCTGCCGCTTCCCCCGTCGCTCCCGCCACAAAGGAGCAAGAGGTTTATTCCACACTGCTGAAAACCTGGTGCGATGGAATGATGACGCACCAGATCACTGGCCTGCGCAGTAGGAATTTCCACGGCGGCCTTCTTTGCGCCGCCTGCGGATTAATCCATGGCCGCTGCGCCGATGCGGTTTATCCCTTGCTGCGTGTGGCGCATACCACCGGAAACCAAGACTACCTCAACGCAGCGCAGATGGTCTTTGACTGGTCCGAGCGCACCGTGAGCCGTGCCGACGGCAGCTGGGTTAACGATGTTTCGCTCAGTTCCTGGAAAGGAATTACCGTCTTTCGCACCATCGCCTTGGCGGAAGCTCTCCTCCACCATGGATCCATCCTCGATACCGCCCTGCGGCAACAGTGGACCGGTCGGGTCGCCCGAGCGGCAAAGTTCCTCGATGGGTTCATTTCGATCGAAACAGGAAACATCAATTATCCCGTCACCTCCTCCCTGGCCTTTGTGCTGTGCGGGCAGTTGCTGGAGGACTCCCATTATCTCGATCGCGGGCAAAAGCTTGCTCATCAGGTGCTGACCCAATTCACCTCCGAAGGATTTCTGGCCGGGGAAGGCCATCCGTTAAAAGGAGTCACGGCCAAAGGCTGCCGGCCGGTTGACCTGGGCTACAACGTCGAAGAGTCGCTGCCTTCCCTGGCGCTCTATGCCGTGCTGATGAAAGATAAGCCGGTGCTCGATCAGGTGCTTGCAGCCTTCAAGACGCACATCGAGTTCATGCTCCCCGATGGCGCCTGGGACAACAGTTGGGGCACGCGCAACTACAAGTGGTCGTGGTGGGGAAGCCGCACCAGCGACGGCTGTCACTCCGGATTGGTCCTGCTGGCGAATCATGACCCGCGCTTCCGGGAGGCGGCACGGCGCAACGTTGAATTGATGGCCGCCTGCACGCACGATGGGCTGCTCTATGGCGGGCCGGATTACCACGCCCATGGCGACCCGGCGTGCATTCATCACATCTTTACCCATGCCAAGTCGCTGGCTACGGTCCTCGATCGGTGTCAGTTTCCACCCGACCCGCAAAAGCGGCC
>JAJZNH010000912.1 GCA_021811745.1 Acidobacteriota bacterium | reverse complement strand
CTTTCCCGAGTTGATCGACGCGTTCGAGGCGTTGGCGTCGGCCGAGGGAATTGAGGTCATCTTTACCCACACCAACTACGATCCCCAGCGGCTGCATAACTGCATTCGCCGCATGATCGAGCGCAGCGTCGACGCAATTGCCGTCATGACCTCCGAAGTGGAAGAGGAGTCGTTGCGGCAGGCGGTCAAGGCCAATGTCCCGCTGGTTCTGATGAATCAGCGCAAACTGGCGGCCAAATATCCGAACGTCTCGGTCGAATACGCCACCGGATTTGGCGAAGCGCTGGATCACCTGCTGGCTCTCGGCCATCGCGATATCGGTTTTATTGCCGGTCCGCCATTACTCAGTTCCGCGCAGGGGCGGAAAGAGGCTTTTAAGAAAGCCTTGAAGGCGCATGGCCTGCAATTGCGCCCGGAGTGGATTGCCACCGGAGACATGCGCGTGGAGGGCGGGCGGACAGCGATGGCCAAACTGCTGGCGTGCGATCCCCGGCCGACCGCCGTGCTGGCTACCAACGACCTGATGGCGGTGGGCGCGCTACAGGCTGCCCATGCCGCCCATATCCGCGTGCCGAAGGATATATCGATCATCGGTTTCGATGATCTCCCGATCGTCAGCATGGTGCAACCGCCGCTGACTACGATCCGCCATCCCCGCCGCGAAGTCGCCGAGCAGGCCTTCGACTGCCTCCAGCAGGCCCTGCAGGGAAAGAAGAACAAGACCAGCGCCACGCTGCACCCCCACCTCGTGCTTCGCAATTCCACCGCTCCGGTGGGGCTGCGGCGCCGCTGAGCTGGCGGCATTCTGGCGCAGCGCAAAAATATCTTGACAAGCGCGCCGGGCCGGAACTACATTAATCTCTGCGCTGTAAAGCATTACATCGGAAATTTTCGAGGCGCTTCTGGCGCTGTTCGTGGCGTTGGACGAACAGCGCCTGATTATTTGTTGACGCAAATGGCGCCCACAGTCCGGGAGCGTGGATTCGGCGGGCATTGTCGTATGGCAGGGTAATCAAACCATAAAAAGATCGGGGCGCCGGCACGATTGGGCGCGGGTAGACTTGTTCCTCATCTGCTGAGGATGACGCCCAAATATTTGATCGGGCGCAACCCACTTCTATTCGTGCAAGGCAGATCTACAGTGCTGGGCTCCTGAACGTAGTAAGCAAACCCTTGAATGTAGTCATGGAGGCTTAAAAAAATGAAATTTTGCGCGCGTGCATTTGCGGCGCTCGTCGGAATTCTGCTGCTTCTTGCAATGGCAGGTGTTGCCGGAGCGCAAAGCGTTAACTCTTCAATCCAGGGAACGGTGACCGACTCTACCGGCGCGCTCATTCCCGGCGCGCAGATTACTCTCGCCAATGTGCGTACGGGCGTGCAGCTCAAGACGCAATCCGACCAGGCGGGAAACTACTCCTTCCCTTCGATTTTGCCCGGCATGTACTCGCTGGGAGTTTCTAAGCCAGGATTTGCAACGTACAACCTCACGCATTTTAATGTGATCGTCGGCCAGCACGCGACCGAGAACGCAGCGCTGAGTATTTCTTCGACGGCGCAGTCGGTTACGGTACAGGCGAACGGACTCGCCAACCTCCTGGACACCCATTCCAATGACCTGGGCAACGTCATCGGCCCGCAAAGCGTGCAGCAGCTTCCCCTGAATGGCAGAAACTTCCTGCAGTTAGGATTGCTTTCCGGCGCCACGCAATCGAATGCGGGAGCGGCCGGCAGCTCAATCGGACAGACCGGCCATCCCGGCATGTCCATCAATATCGCCGGCAACGAGCCCGACTACACCATGTATCTGGTGAACGGCATTCAGACCTTTGGCAGCCGCTCGGGAAACACCTCTCTGAATCTCTCGATGGATGCGATTGACCAATTCGAAGTTCACTACGGCTTCTTTATGCCTGACATGGGCTCGAATCCTGGCATTGTGGACGTGGTCACGAAGGGCGGCACAAATAACATCCACGGTGACCTCTACGAATATGTGCGCACCAATCAGATGGAGGCGCGCGATTACTTCAGTCCGATACCTCCGGGTCCGTATCACCAGAATCAGTTTGGCTTCAGCTTAGGTGGGCCTATCCTGCATAACAAGCTTTTCTACTTCTGGAATTACGAAGGATACCGCCAGAACCAGTCTGCGTTTGTAGGTGCGTATACCCCGACGCAGGCAATGTTCAGCGGCGATTTCTCAGGGCTTTCGACTCCCATTTACGATCCCGCAACTTACAATCCGACGACCGGGCAGCGCCAGCAGTTCCCAGGCAACAAGATTCCTGCCAGCCGGATCAACAGCACCGCGAAGCAACTGCTGGCCTTCTATCTGCCGGGTTCGAGTTTGGAGGCGAAGCCGAACAACGTCGGCGGTACCCCGGCCACGACGCTTGATTCGGATCAAATCACGGGCCGTATTGATTATGACCTGAATGACAGCAATCAGTTCTTTGCACAGGGATCATGGGTGAACGCCCCTGCGAACAATCCAGGGCTTTTCCCCGGGCAAGGCACCGCTTTCCCTCTTGATACCGAGCTTGTCGCGCTCGGGTGGACCTCCACGTTAAGTCCAACCAAGGTCAACGAGCTTCGCCTCGGTGTGGTCCGCGATTCGGTCTACGATCAGGGCCTCTCTGTAAACGGCCTTCAGAGCAAGATCGGAATTACGGGCACGGCGGATCCGAACGGCGTCCCGGCCATTAACGTTGTGGGCTATTCGGGATTCGGCACTGCGGTCGGTCTGCTCGGCGACGTTGATAATGTCTATCAGCTTCACGATAGCTTCAACTGGCTGCGCGGGAATCACCAGATCAAATTCGGCGGCGACCTGGCTTATACGCGCGCCGTCGAGTCCAGCGCCAATGCGAACGCCCGCGGCGTCTTTGGCTTCAACGATATTTACACCGCGCAAACGCAACTGGAGACGGGCGGAGCGGTCAAACAGGTTGCCGGGACAGGTAGCGCATTTGCGGATTTTCTGCTCGGGGATCTCGCCCACGCGCAATCCATTGGAATGCCGCGCACCCACTTCCGCTGGACGACGTTTGAACCGTACATCCAGGACACCTGGAAGCTGAACCGGGATCTTACCGCGAACCTGGCGTTGGCGTGGTATGGGACCACGCCGCCGAACCCGCCGGACAAAACCAATCGCGACCTGATTCACGGCTTCGATTTCAATACGGGACTGGAGACCTTTGCCGCGCTGGGAACCGCAAACCCGGAAGTGTTCAACATGACCATGGATGATTTTGCGCCGCGCGTCGGGCTTGCGTGGCAGCCGTGGTTCGCCAAGAATACGGTCGTCCGCGCCGGCTGGGGCCTCTATTACACCACGCAGATGGATCTGAACGCGCAGTACGCCGTAGTGTCGCAGTACATTACGGTGAACAACGCCATCAACAATCCCACCAATGCGCCCAGTCCGACTTATGTGCTTGGCAACAACACAATGCCTCCGGTGACAGTCGGAGAGATCTCGGCGGCTCAGGTGCCAACGATCAAGGGCGCTATCCAGTACCTGGCGTCGAATCAAGTTTCTCCGATGATCTCGCAATGGAATCTTGACATCCAGCACACGTTTGGCAAGTCCTACATGCTCGACGTAGCCTACATCGGAAACGAAGCTCATCATCTGGCCAGAAATTGGGACCCGTGGGATTGCTCATCGCCGGGATCACAAGTCTGCGATCCTGCCAAAAATAATCCCTACTATCCCAAGTACGTTTACATGCAGGAAGTCAACAGCATCGGAAATGCGAGCTACAATGCCTTGCTTGTCAAGGTGGAAAGGCAGTTCTCCCATGGCCTGAGTCTGCTGGCAAACTACACATGGTCCAGGGCGCTCTCTGACGCTCAGGAAGGCAGTATCGGCACATTGAATCAAGACAGGAGCTGCATGCGCTGCGATTGGGGCATGACCACCTCGAATGTGCCGCAGGCGCTGATCGTGAGCGCGGTGTGGGAGCTTCCGTTCGGCCGTGGAAAGTACTTCGGATCGAACATGAACCGCATTCTCGATGGTGCAATCGGCGGGTGGAGTGTGGACGCGATTACCACCATGCAGAAGGGAAACCCATTCACCGTCACCGCTCCCAACAATACTCCGTGGTCGCCTGCGCAGATCAGGGCAGACCGCTATTGCAATGGAAGAAGCGAGCTTCAGAACAAGAGTCTCAGATCAAACGGCCTGCTCTGGATCGATACGTCGTGCTTTGTGAATCCTGCGACCGACCCCCATAACACCAGCGGCACCGCATGGGCCTTTGGAACATCCGGATTTGATATTCTCACCGGCCCGGGCCTCAATAACTGGGATATGGGCCTGCACAAGGATTTCCCGATCCACGATGCTGTGCAGTTTACGCTGCGCGGCGAGTTCTTTAACGCATGGAATCACGCGCAGTTCGCCAACCCCAATAGCGGCGTTGTTGGAGCTACATTCGGCCAGGTTTCGGCTACACAACATCCCGCCCGCCAGATTCAGATCGCTGGCACGTTGTCGTTCTGAGAGTGCGGATGGCATCAAAAATCAGAACCCGTAAGACCCCGCAGGTGTCTTTGGAGGCGCGCCGCACAGCCTCCAAAGACATTGTGTTTTTTTGGTCGCTTTCAAACTGCTGGATGAAGCCGGGCAAACATCCTGGCGCCAGCGCGCCGCTCAACGCTCACCCGGTTATTCTGGGAATCGATTGGATAGGAAGATAATGAAAAAGACGAAAGTGTGGGAAATAGCGCTTCGTTCCATGGTTACGGCAGCACTCGTTGCCGCAAGCTGCGCGGCGCAGGCCCAAATCATGCAGGCTCGCCCCATGCCTGCCACTGTAACCGTGCGCGTGAGCAGCAATGGGACGGAGCAAATTCCAAAGACAATCTTCGGCAGCTTTCTGGAGCCGATCGGCGACTCGATCAACAACGGCATCGTCGCCGAGGTTCTGGTGAATGGCAGTCTTGAAGCCGGGCTTTGGAATCACACCAATCTTGAGGCGATGTTTCGTGATCAGCCCGAGCTGATTGAGTCAATGAACAGCACCGGCATTCCTTTGCCATGGCAGCCGTTGAACGCGGCCGCCGGCAATCGTTACGCACTGCATGTGGGCGACGCGGCCAATAGCTGGCAATCGCTTGAGATCATGGGCCTGCCCAGCGAGCAGGTGGGCATCATGCAGAAGGTCTATCTGCCGGTGCCGCGCGAGTTCAGCTACAAGGTTTCGCTTTATGCGAAGCACGTTACCGGCCCCACCGGATTGACGGTGCTCTTCCGCAATCGGGAAACGGGTAAGACGCTGGCCGAGGCGCACATGGATGCGCCCGCCACGACATGGACCAAGTACGAAACCACGATCGAGATTCCGCGTGGAGCGGTACGCCGCCTGCAGGCTGTGGACTTCGGCGTCGCGGTCGAGGGCACCGAACGCGTCGATGTGGATGAGCTTTCAGTGATGCCCAAGGACGCTATCGGCATCCTCGATCCGGATGCTGTGGCCATGGCGAAAGCCATGCATGTGACGGAGTTGCGATTCGGCGGCAACTTCACGTCCACGTACAACTGGCGAGACGGTATCGGCCCCCTGGATAAGCGCGTCACCATGGAAAACATCTCCTGGGGGATCCCGGAATACAACCAGTTCGGCACCGACGAGTTTCTCCAGCTTTGCGATTTGATCGGCGCTATTCCGCAGTTTGACCTGAACATGGGCAGCGGCACGCCCGAGGAAGCCGCCGATTGGGTGCGCTATATCCGCGCGCATCACAAGGGCCCGGCGATCTATGAACTGGGCAATGAGCTTTATGGAAGATGGCAGGTCGGGTATCCGACGATTGACGAGATTGCCGCGCGCACGCTGGCCTTCAGCAAGGCGGTGCGTGCCGTCGCGCCGGATGCGCAGATCATCGCCACCGGCCTCGGCCCCATCTCCAACGGAAGATGGAATGCGGCGCAACTCACCAATCCCCCCGGCACCTTCAACGATCTCTCGCTGCACTTCATTATGGGCACCAATCATCCCAGGCTGCAGCCGGCCACGCCGGATTTTGTGGCGGCCGCGGCCTACGCACTGCCCTATGCCGTGGGGCCTTACTTCGATAAGGTGCAGGCGCAGGTGGACGAGCATCCTGACCTGCGCGGCAAAGTTCACTTCGCAGTTACCGAGTGGCTCTTTAACAGCAAGGGCTATGGCGAGCGGAACTTCACCAACGAAAGCCCGAGCTGGATGAACGAGGGCGGCGCGGTGCTGGCCGGAGGCTTTCTGAATACGCTGTTGCGCCACACCGGCGATGTGAAGATTGCCGACATGACCGGCATCATGGAGTTTGCCGGCATCTGGGAGCGCCGCGGGCAGGTGTATGCCGCTCCTGCCTATTACGTCTTCAAGTTGTATTCGTCAGTGGGCGGCGACACGGTACTGCCGGTCACGACTGACTCCGGGACGTACAACGTTGCTGGAGGAGTGCCGCCGCTGGGGCATGTCCAGGACATTCCTTACGTTGACGTGGTTGCCGCACGCAGCCCCGATGGCGGAACGGTCACGCTGCTCTGCGTGAACCGCAGCCTGAACGACGATGTGCCGACGAGCTTCGACCTGGGCTCATTGCATATCACCGGCCCCATTCACTCGGAGCAGATCAGCGCCGCCGACCGCTACGAGCGCAATGATGAAGTAGAGCCGCAGCACGTTGTTCCGGCGCCATATACCATTCCTGCTCCGGCCGGCAGTTCCTTCACCGTGACGCTACGGCATGAATCGGTGACGGTGATTCACGTGAAGGTTCGGTAGGTGGTGGGGCTTTGTCCGCGATGATGCTGCGAGGGAATGCCTTCGTCGCGGACAGGCGTGCTCTTCAGGAAGCGGAGTATCGCGGCAGAAAACAAAAAACCACCGGCGGCCTCGGCGCGATACCGGGCCGCGAATTTCTTACGCTACGCCTACGGGCAACAGCGGTATTGCACCCTGTTCTTTGGCCTCGGCTACCACCGCGTCCAGGTGCTCCAGCACTTCGTCGACACGCATGGTATAGATTTCGCGGCGTGAGTCGTAGCCCTCTTCAATCAACTGCTTAAGATAGCGTCCGGCGATCTGCGCGGCCAGTTGGTCGGTAATGACCTTGCCCGCGCG
>JAJZNH010000507.1 GCA_021811745.1 Acidobacteriota bacterium | reverse complement strand
GGGGTTTTGGAGGAGCTGCGCCAACTGATCGTCGGAGAGGTGAGCAATCAACGGAGCAAGCGCAGGCGCGACTCCGCCCTGTCCTGCCGGGCCGTGACATGCAAAGCAGGAGTGCTGCTGGAAGAGCTGCCGGCCCTCGGCAACGGCGGCTGACGCCTGCGAAGACGGCGCCGCCTGGGTCTGTTCCGCCGGGGCGGCGCTGGTGGCGGCTGCGGGTGCAGCCGCGTGCCCGCTCGCGGACGGTTGCGGAGCAGTGCCTGAAGTTGCCTGCACATTGGCCGCGCTCGTTCCGATCACTCCCAGGTAGGCCAGCAGAGCCGACATATCGCTGGAGGAGAGATCGAAGGAGGGCATGTGGCCAGCCCGCATCGCGGCATTCGGGTTATGCAGCAGTGCGGTTAACTGCTGCTGAGAAAATTTCTTCGTGATGCCTTCAAGGCTGGGCGCCATCGTGGTTCCCAAGCCAACATCGCCATGGCAGCCGGAGCATCCGTGTTCCTGGAAGATCCCTCTGCCTTGAGACACAAGAGGACTCACGGGACCGATCGGCAGCGAAAGCGGACCGGTCCCGCCAGGCGACTCCATGTAGGGATGAAACGGCGCTTCGGTGTAGGCCTTTTCCTGTTTGGCCTGAAGGGCGAGCTGTGCGGCGATGGTCGGGTCGTCCTCGTCATCGAGGCGGCTCCTTACGCCAAGAAAGATGATGCCGAGCATCACGAAAGCAACTGCCAACACGGGGATCGGTCTGCGCCACGGCCTGCGCTCCAGGCTGCGATCGAGAAATGGCAGCAAGAAGAAGAGCGCCGCAAGCAGGCCGGGAGTGACCACCACGGCAAAGACGACTTTCGGGCCTTCCCAGAACTTGAGCCACTCGAACATGGGCAGGTAATACCACTCCGGCCGCGGCAGGAAGTGTGTATCGGCAGGATTGGCGATGGGGCCGAGAGTAAATGGGTGGAAATATGCAAGGAAGCCCAGGCCCATCATGAGCAGGAGAGCGAAGGCCATGTCCATTAGCACTTGGCGGGGATAGAATCCCTGCGGCGGAAGCTTGGGCTCAATGGGATCTTCGTTGATGGGACCGGCCGCTCCAGCTTTACGGAACAGAAAGATGTGGATGGCGATAAACGCGAAGATGGCGCCGGGAATCAGGAAGACATGGGCCACGTAAAAGCGCGACAAGGTGAGCGTGCCGATGGTGTCGCCGCCGCGCAGCAGCCTGGTAAGCCATTCGCCGACGAAGGGAACCTCGCCGACGATGTTCGTGCCCACCGCGGTTGCGAAGTACGCTTTCTGATCCCAGGGCAGCAGATAGCCCGTGAAGCCCATTCCCAGCACCAGGAGCGAAAGCGTGGCTCCGGAGATCCAGAGAAGCTCGCGTCTCCCCTTGAACGAGCCATAGAGAAATGTCTGCAGAAAATGCAGCGCGAGCACAATAATCATCGCGCTCGATCCGTAGGCGTGCAGGCTGCGCAGGAAGTCGCCCGCGGCCACTTTCTTGATGATGTAGGCTACGCTGGTGTGCGCAGTCTCGGCCGACGGTACGTAATAAAGCGCAAGGCAAAGTCCGGTGATGATCTGCGAGATGAAGATGAAGATCAGTCCCGAACCAAATACATAAGCGAATCGCGCGCCGCCCGGAACGGGCTCATCGAGCGATTCCTTCATCAGCTTATCCACTCCGGCGCGTCTGTCGAGCCAGTGGAATACGCGTTTCGACAGGCTCCCGCCCTGGGGTGCGGCGGAGTCTACCTTCTCTTTTTTGTCCACAGCATGACCCTCATCGCGGTTAGCTTAACTCTTCTTTGTTGGGCACGTTCGACCGGAAAAACTCAAAATGGACCTGCAATTTTCCGTTCTTGATGCGAGTAGGCAGCCGATCCATGCCGCGGGGCGATGGGCCGGAGATAACCTTTCCATCGGGCTGAAAAACGCTTCCATGGCAGGGGCAGACAAAGTCAGTCTGCGCGGCCTGCCAGGAGACGCTGCAACCAAGATGGGGACAAATGGCGGAAAGGATTTCAAACGTCCCATCAGATTTGCGGTTCACGTAGACTGATTGAGCCGACACAACCTCGCGCCAGCCGTCGAGTTGGGCGAAAGTGATGGTTTTGCGCACCGGAGTGGCATTCTCGGCGACCTCGCTTACGTCGCCTACCTCCGACCACTCGGCTCCCGAAGCCTTGGCGTAAAGCGGGTAAAGCACATACCGCAGCACCGGCACTGAAAGTAGCGCGCCCATCCCCGCCGTTCCGATCGCCAGCAGCGCCCCGAAGAAGGAGCGCCGGTTGATGACGATCACATCTTTGTTGCCGGCGATATTGTCTCTGTGAATTTCCTGTTGCACGCCGTCTCCTAGAAGTTCAGCCACAGAGCCATATACACGGTGTTGTTATCGGATGCATTCCGCATCGCACCGTCGTAGTTTGTGCTCGCGCCGTTGAATTTGAAGTACCCTGAATAATTGAAGTCGATGTCGATGTTTTGAACCGGCCAGTAGCCGAATTGCGCGATATAGCCGCTGGTATCGGGGATGCCATTGTTACTGCCGGTAAGCGGCGCGGGTGCATAAAGCAGAGCATCGCGGTTCCCGGTTGTAGAGAACAGCGCGCCCGTCGCGCTGTATCTGCTTCTCCAGTGATAGGTGCTATCCAGCTTGAATGTGTTCAGGTGGTTCTGTTTGGTGCTTGCGCCTCCAGCCTGATAGGTGGCGCCCAGGTTTGACTTTTCGTGAATATAAGTTCCGTGCATATCCAGGAGATTGGCGCCGAATGGGTGTTCATATTGAAAGTCGAACGAGGGGTCCACATACCGGTCTTCCGGGCCGGACACCGCATTGGGGAATGAGTTGACAAAGATGCCGTAGGTGCCGACCTCGAGGTAATTGTCACCCCAGGTCTGCTGCCACGCGGCTCGCCAGTAGGGCGCGACTCCGCTGATGTTGTATTGCTGCCCCGTTCCAGTTACCGGCGTCGGGGCTCCGGCGTGTTCCGATCGGTAGACGGTAATGTCCGCATAGAGGTGGTTGTTCCAGAGACCGTAGCCGCCCACGCCCGCCACGTCCTGGCCCAGGGTGCCATTGATCAGCGGATTGGCGATCGGGTCCACGCCGGAGGCGGTCGATATCCAGGGAAATCCCCATGCGGGCGTGCTGTTCCACACGTCTTCAACGGTTGGATTGTTGTTGAGCGTGATGCCGTACTCCAGGTTCTTCCCCGCAAGCTTGCCCTGATTGGCATAACGCAGGTCGGTGTTGTCCATGCCGAAGTGATCGTCAGCGTGCGAATAGGTAACCTGCGCCAGTCCGCCGAAGTGCGAGGCGAATGCGCCCGCGAGAAAAATGCTCAGTTGCTGCGGAAACCCAGCGGAGTTGTTCTGGCTTGCCGGCTGATTCGACTGGTAGGCGGTGTTCGACATCAGCATCATGATGGAGATCGGAATATTTTTGGAAAGGAAGAGATCCTTGGCATTGCCGATCTTGTCTTTGGCGGTCGTGTCCGTCAGCAGATATCCGCGCAGCTTGAAGTTGCGTCCGAAGGCTGTTAACTCAGGTGGATTGGTATGGCATACATTGCAGGAGAGGCCCGTCTGGCGAGCAAAACTAGGCACTGCGTAGGCGCAATTCAAACAGCACAAAAAATACGCGCCCGCGAGAAGTCGCAGGATCTTTTGCATTCTTCAACCTTTTTGCCGATCGGGCCGGCACAGAAACCCGACTCGGGGAAAGTGTTTATGTATGATGCAGCGGAAATTCTAGCGAATCCGCCACCTTTGAGTGGGATGCAGGGAATTACGGGGAGGGTTGACTCTCCGCGTTTTTCCAGCACCAGGGAATTCCGTTCATCGCTGGCGGCCGGTCACTCTGAATGGGGAGTATTGGCCTGATTCTATTTTAGGAGGTTTCCCGGTGATCGGCAAGCAGAACTCCATCTCTCCACGCGGACGGAAATCCTCGCAGACAGAAGTGCATCTATTAGTCTCGCAGCGTCAGGCACAGTTTTGGAGTAACTGCTCATTTGCGGTGGAACCGGGTAGGATTACTTCTGTCATGGGGAGCGATGAGGAATCGAAATACCATCTTCTTCATGAAGGATCGAGAACGCCGGGTTGTTTCATGCAGCGCAAGCCGGGAGGCGCAAAATGAAAAGTCATACTGAGTATCTTATATTTGAGACCCGCAAGCGACGGGAGATGGTTCACATTACCGACGAGGTGGAGCGGATTGTGCAACGCAGCGGCGTGAGGGATGGGCTGTGCTTTGTCTCGCCGATGCACATCACGGCTGCGATCTACGTCAACGACCTGGAAGGTGGGCTCATCGAGGACATCGGCGAGTGGCTGGAAAAGCTGGCGCCGGCGCGGCCCGATTACAGACACCATCGCACCGGCGAGGATAACGGCGACGCCCACTTGAAGTCGCTGCTGCTGCACCATGAAACCACGCTGCCGGTGACCAATGGAAAGCTGGATCTGGGCACGTGGCAGCGCGTCTTCTACGCCGAGTTCGACGGTCAGCGGAAGAAGAGGGTGATTGTGAAGGTGTTGGGCGTGGAGTAGCGGCGTTCGCGCAGGTAATACCGCTAGCCCGCAGGCGAGCCAGCCCCGCTTATTCGCCGGGCACCGTGCGCGCTTTGCCTCCCGGCTGCGCAGGATCCGGCGCGGAGAAATTGATGATGGTCCGCGGCAGAATTACCAGATCGACGCGGCGGTTTTCCGCGCGGCCCTGCGCGGAGCCGTTGCTTGCAACCGGATGGAATTCAGCGTAGCCGGCCGCAGAGATCCGGTCTGGCGGTATGGTCTTCATTTCGAGAAAGAGGCGGGCGATGCGTGTGGCGCGGGCCGTCGAAAGCTCCCAGTTGGAATCGAATTGCGCATTGTGGATGGGAACGTTGTCGGTGTGGCCTTCGATGCGCACGTCATAGGGGGTGCGGCTCAGCGTGGCCGCAATCCGGCGCAACGCAGGGAGAGCCTCAGGGCGCGGAGTGGCCGAGCCGGAGCCGAAGAAGCCGGCCTCGCGCAAGCTGATTACCAGCCCATCGCGGCCCATATAGATGGTGACGGTGTGCCTCTCGATCTGGCCGGAAAGAGCCTTGGCAAGTTCGCGGTGGATGTGTTCGAGATCCAGCTTGATTTGGCCGGGGGTAAGCACGTCCGCGGCCATGTCGATGTTTGCGGGCATAGCTGGCTGAGCGGCGCCGCCCGATGGGGCGTTCCGGTCGCCGGGCCCGCGCAGGTCGTGAGGAACGATGCCCAGCGAGCGGAATGCGTAATCGATGGCGGCCGGGATCTCCGACTGCTTCTTCTGGTTGGCCGTGGCGAAGGCGTAGAGGACGACGAAGAACGCGAAGAGCAGCGTGATGAAGTCGGCATAAGAAATCAGCCAGCGGTCGTGGGAGACGCGGCTCCTGGATTCGCGTGGAATCATGCGGCGCGTTCCTTTCTGTCGCGTTCCGTGTGATCGAGGAAGCCAGCGAGTTTTACTTCGATCATGCGCGGGTTCAGGCCTTCAAGAATGGAGATGACGCCTTCGAGGATCATCTCGCGGCGCCGGTGATCTTCCTGGATGCGCTGGCGCATCTTGCCGGCAAAGGGCAGAAAAAAGAGATTGGCGATGCCGACACCATAGATGGTCGCAACAAAAGCTACGGCAATGCCGCGCCCCACCTCCTGCATGTTGTCGAGATGGTGCATGACTTGAATCAGGCCCAGGATGGCGCCGAGGATGCCGATGGTGGGCGAAAAGCCGCCAGCCGACTCGAAGACCGCCGGCAGCCGCTCTTCGCTTTCGGTGGTGGAGTCGAGGCGCACGCGCATGATTCTGCGCAGGTCGTTGGGTTCGGTGCCGTCGACGGCCAGCATCAGGGATTGCTTGAGGAACGGATCCTCGATGCTCTGCAAATCCGCGTCGAGCGAGACCACGCCGTGACGGCGCGCCTTATTGGCAAAGGTAACCAACTGGTGGATGAGCTGGACATTCTGCTTGCGGGGCGCGGCAAAGACATGGACGAGGCTGCGGAATGCCTTGACGACCGTGGTGAACGGGAACTGCAGCAGCACCGCGCCCATGGTGCCGCCGAAGACGATCAGGGCGGCAGTCGGCTGTAGGATCTGGTTCAGGTTGCCGCCCTCGATGAGCAAACCGGCCACAATGCCGGCCATCGCCAGAATCGCTCCGCCGATACTCGCTGTATCCATGTGCCGCTCCAATATTCCCCGCGCCGCGGCGCGAGGTGTAGCTTCCAGCTTCCAGCCTCGATCTATTTCGTGCCGGGCGATGGTGCCGGATCACCCGACCCGAAAAGACCTGCTTCGCATCCACAATCGGCCCCGCATCAGATCAAGCTGGAAGCTGACAACTGACAACTGCAAGCTGTCAGTTGTCAGCTTTCAGCTTCTCCGCTCACCGGCTTCGCCTTGGCTGCAACAGTCTTGGGCTGACCGGCAAGATCCATGCTGGCCAGTGCGACGCCCCGCTGCAGGTCGCCATAGCTGGGCAGGCGCCTGACCACCGCGGCCAGCAGGCTGGCCCGGTAGGCGAGCACGCGTTCCACGATTTCGCTGCACTCCTCGCGCACGATCAGCTTTTCGCCATTGATCAGCGTGAGCATGGTGTCGGGCGCGGTCTCGGCGGTCTTGATCAGATCGCTGTTGAGCACGATCGGCGTGCCGTTGAGCCGGGTAACTTCGATCATTCCGTGCCTGCCTTCCTCTGGTTCTTTCATATTTATCGGCCGGCACGGCAAAAGGATGACCGGGGATCAAATTACCAAAGGCCCACGGAAAAATGCGTAAAGTGTTTCAGGCCAGCGCCGATGAAGGCGGTGAGAATCGCGTGGTTCCTTTCGCCAGGTGACCCGGAGCAGGCAGGCAGATGTTGCCGGCCGTCTCCAGTCAGGCACCCGAAGCTGGGAACCCGGAATTCACTTCAAAACGAGGAGAATCCATATGTCTTTGGGTGTCTTGAACAACATCTCGGCCATCAATGCCGAGAACAATCTGAGCAACACGCAGTCGGCTCTCACGAAGACTCTTCAGCAGCTCTCTTCCGGATCGCGCATCAACTCCGGCGCCGACGACGCGGCCGGCCTTTCACTGGCCAACGGCTTGCAGGCTGCTTCAACCGCGCTCTCGCAGTCGGCGAAGAA
>JAJZNH010000184.1 GCA_021811745.1 Acidobacteriota bacterium | reverse complement strand
CGGTCCGGATTCGGCGGTGACTTGTACCTGCTGCTGTTGCACGGCAATCGCCATCGTCAGGTTCATCCCCTTCACCTGCCCCGCGGCGATCGCGACTTCGGGATTGCTGAAAGGCGCAAACCCGCTTTCGGTGGCAGAGACGGAATACACTCCGGGCGGCAAACTCCGGAAGATGTAGTGCCCCGCCGGGCCGGATGTCGCCTTGAACGTCTGGCCATTGCGCGTGAGCGTGATATTGGCGCCAGGGATAACTGCCCCGGTGGGATCCTCGACATTGCCGGTCAACGTACCGGTCTGTGATTGGGCTGACACCCGCGGCGCCAGCGCGAAAAAAACCAAGAGGAAGAAAAGCTGAGCGAGCACCAGGCCTATCGGCCTGAGCTTCTTTATCATTGTTAATTTGACCTCAAGGGGGACTTGATCTAGTGTAGTCTGCCGCAAATCTCATCAGCTTATCTGCCGTAACAGCGCATCACTTCACAGGCTGCGGAAAAAACTCGGCGCGGTCAGGGCTTTCTAACAGGGCACGACTTCAGTGCCGCAAGTGCTATAAAACAAAGATCGGGCTTCGGCCCCTGCCGCTTTCTATTTCACTTCCACCGGAGATTGCCGCGAACTTGCAGCGGAATACAACTAGATAATTGCGTCGATCATTCAATTGGACGTTCGGTGGCAGCGTTAAGTTTCCGAATCTTGTCACTACTTAGAAGCGCTTCTCCAATTGGCTTCGAGAGTGGCGCGTGATCTGCATCTCACGCTCGCCGCCAGGCCACACCCTGCGGTCGACATCCCTCTCTGCACTTCTCTCTACACTTCGCAGACATGGAAAAAACCGCAGCAGAATAACGTTGGTAATGGTGCAGATTTAATGGGGTGTCAGTGGTTGTGTACCGCAAACGCTGCAAAATCGGCGTGGACATTACGGCCATTCCAGAGTTGCAATCCCCGGCCTCGACTCATGCTGCAGCAGCGATCGTTCCATCGCACAGAGGAAAACCCTTCCGTGAGGGCCACGGCGCAGGGGATGCCTTCTCCGGGGGCACGCCGTAAGCGTGCAGACGTTCAGCCAGCCTTTTCGAGCAGGCAGAGCGACAGATCGCGGCGCTCGACCATCTCGCGCGTGATTTCGAGTTCGCGGACACGCTTGTTCGAGGGCAGGTGATACATCAGGTCGAGCATCAGTTCTTCCAGGATCATGCGCAGCCCGCGCGCGCCCACCTTACGCGCCAGAGCCTCGCGGGCGATCGCGCTGGCAGCTTCCGGCGTGAAGTGAAGGCGCACATTCTCGTACTCGAAGAGACGCTGGTACTGCTTGAGGATGGCGTTCCGGGGCTTGGTGAGAATCTCGATCAGCGCCGCCTCGTCCAGTTCGTCAAGCACCCCCATTACGGGCAGCCGGCCAACAAACTCGGGAATGAGACCGTACTTGATGAGATCCTGCGGCTCGGTCTTGCGTAGCAGCTCGGTGTCGCGATGCGAACGCGTGGCTGCCTGATCGGCCTCGGCATCCACGGTTCTGAATCCCAGGGCCTTCTTGCCGATGCGGCGGCCCACGACGCGCTCCAATCCCACAAACGCCCCGCCGCAGATGAACAGGATGTTGGTGGTATCGACAGCTGTGAACTCCTGGTGAGGATGCTTGCGCCCGCCCTGCGGCGGAACGTTAGCCACGGTACCTTCCAAAATCTTGAGCAGCGCCTGCTGCACGCCCTCGCCGGAGACGTCGCGCGTGATCGACGGATTCTCATCCTTGCGGCCGATCTTGTCGATTTCGTCGATGTAGATGATGCCCTGCTGGGCGCGGTTGACGTCGCCGTCGGCGGCCTGCAGCAGTTTCAGGATGATGTTCTCGACATCCTCGCCCACATAGCCCGCCTCGGTCAGCGTGGTGGCATCCACGATGGCAAAGGGCACATTAATCGTCTTGGCCAGCGTGTAGGCCAACAGCGTTTTGCCCGATCCCGTCGGGCCGACGAGCAGAACGTTGCTCTTCGCCAGTTCCACTTCGTTGTTGCGCGCGCGGTTCATCTGGATGCGCTTGTAGTGGTTGTAAACAGCAACCGCCAATTTCTTTTTGGTTTGGTCCTGGCCAATGACGTAGTCGTCGAGAAAGCTCTTCACTTCCTGAGGCTTGGGCAGGTGGCCCGCCGCAGTGGCAGGAGCCGCATCGCCACGGTCGTCCTCAAGAATGGAGTTGCAGACGGCCACGCACTCGTCGCAAATGTAAGCGCGTGGATAGTCGCTGGGCGACGAGATCAGTTTGGCCACAGCGTCCTGCGACTTGTGACAGAACGAGCAGCGCAATGCTTCTTCGAGTCCCGTGCGCGGTTTCATGTGATTAGCACCCTTTCAACGGCCCGTTGGTTTTCTTGCCCGATGCCGGGCCGGCCGGCTACGTACGCGGCCGGTCAATAATTTCGTCCACGATACCGTAGTCTTTCGCCTGTTGCGCATTCATGATGAAGTCTCTCTCAACGTCGCGCTCGATCCGGTCGAGAGGCTGGCCGGTATGCCTGGCCATCAGGTTGTTGGTGATCTCGCGGATGCGCAGAATTTCGCGCGCATGAATGTCAATGTCAGTGGCCTGCCCGCTCAGGTTCCCCATCGACGGCTGATGAATAAGGATGCGGGAATTGGGCAGAGCGAAGCGCTTGCCCTTGGTGCCGGCCAGCAGCAGAAACGCGCCCATGCTGGCCGCCTGCCCGATGCAGTACGTGACCACGTTGTTCTTGATGAACTGCATGGTGTCGTAGATCGCCAGACCCGCGGTGATGGAACCGCCCGGCGAGTTGATGTAGAGAGAAATATCCTTTTCCGGATCTTCTCCCTGCAGGAAAAGCATCTGCGCCACCACCAGGTTGGCTATCTGGTCGTCGATAGGCGTACCCAGAAAGATAATGTTGTCGCGCAGCAGACGGGAATAGATGTCGTAGGCGCGCTCGCCCCGACTCGTCTGCTCAACCACCATGGGAACCAAAGCCATGAACTGTTCTTCCTCTTTGTGGGCTGCCAGCCTTTAGCTTGCAGGTAGCCGTTCATACAGAGCGGCCGCAGTTTTCTCGCGCCGCAATTGTTCCCGGATTCTAGCGAGCCCGCCGTTCTCAGTCAACCGCGCGCGCAAAGTGTCAGCAGATTCACGGGATTGGATCGAGGCCATCTGCACTTCGCGATCCACTTCCTCTTCGCTTACAGAGATATTTTCCTCGTGAGCGATGCGATCCAGCAGAAGGTTCGTCTTCACTTCGGCGAGCGCCGCATCGCGCTGGCCGGCACGCAGGCGGTCAAAATCCAGATTGCGCATCTGCTCGGGGTTCATGCCCTGCGCAGCCAGAGCGCGCAGGCCGCGCTCCAGGCGCGCATCGATCTGCTCCTGCACCAGCGACTCAGGCACCGCGAAGGCAAAGCACTCGTTAAGCGCCGCAAACAGCCGCTCCCGGGTTTCGCTCTCGACGCTGTGACGCTTGCGGTTGGCCATGTGCTCGCGAACGCGATTTTCCAGCTCCGACAGAGTCTCATAGTTGCCCAGCTCTTTGGCAAAATCGTCGTTCAATTCGGGCACGTTGCGCTTCTTGATACCTTTGACCGTGATCTCGTAGCTGACGGTTTTGCCAGCCAGCCGGGCCTCGCCATAATCGGCGGGATAGATGACCTCGGCCTTCAGTTCCTGTCCAGGCTTGGCGCCGCGCAGAGCTTCAGTGAATGCCGCAACCGTATCCCTGCCGCCGATCTCGAGCAGCGCATCTTCTCCGGAAATCGGGTCCGCGGCATCATCGCCGTCGATCTGTCCCTTATAGGATATCTGCGCCCAGTCGCCATCCACCAGCGGGCGATCTTCCTCGACCGGCTCGACGGTGGCGCGCGATTCGCGCAACTGCTCGATCTCGTGCCGGAACTCCTCTTCGGTCACTTCCACCGGAGGCTTCTCAACCGTCACATCCCGATAGCCGTCAATGGAGAAATCGACGAGAAACTCGAAGACCGCCTTCACATGCAGGGGCGCGCCATCCTCGACGGTCAGCTCAGTCACCTGAGGCTGGCCCACGGGACGCACACCCAGTTCATTCACGGCCTGATTGAAGCGCGCCGGCAGCAGATCATCGATAACTTCCTTGCGAATCTCAGCGGCAAAACGGCGCTTGATGACCGACTCCGGCACCTTACCCGGGCGAAAGCCGGGAATCTTCGCGTACTTCCTGAAGCTTCCGGTAACGGTTCGATAGGCTTTCGAAACCTCTTCAGCGGGGATGTCAAGCACCAGCTCGCGGGTGCATTCAGGATTCAGCACCGGGCCATGCTGGTGGGAATGTTCGTGATTGTGGCCTTCCTGCGCGTGATCGTGGACTTCCTGCTCAGCCGCGGTTTCGGCCGATTGAGGTTGGGGATGATTCTCGAGTGTGCCGGTAGAGCTCAACGTTTCGCCTTCCAGGCCCGCCACGGCGAGCCGATTCAATCCGCCATACCGGGCCGCCCGTCAGGGCAATAGAGCTCCGTTTGGCCGAGGAAAAATATCTTATTTCATGGTAAGTAAGTTTCCTGAAGGGGTCAAACCGGTAAGAGCCAAGGCGAATCAGAACGGACCGCAAAAGGCACGTTACTGCTCAGTCACCCTGGGAGCTTACGAACGTAAGACAGGCGGCGGAAGCGAACTGCGCCGCAAGGCTCAAAACATCTGCATAGCCATACAGAACTGAGGAATGCGCTGACAGTCCGGAGGACTGGCGCACCGGCATCGACCGGGTCACTGGTCCTTCCGTTGACAGGAGAACAGCTCCATCGCGGCAGGGCACGGAGAGAATTTGAGCGGAGTCGAGGCAGAGCGCAATACCCGATCCGCAAAAATCGATCCGCTCATCATCAGGAACTAAAATCGGAAGACAAGTCCTGTGCTGAAGCGCGCGTGCGTGCCGCCCGGCGGAGACTGCGAAGGCGCATCGAGATAATCGCCGGCAAAGCGCCACGCAAAAAACGGCAGGATGGGCACGTCCAATCCGCCGCCAATCGCATCCGCAAAATTGGTGTCTGAAATCGGCGGTCCAGCGCTGTTGGCGGAGTGGGCGATGCCAACCAGGCCGTGGGCGAACACATGAAAGCCTGCAAGACCAACGGTGACGCGCGGCCCGAAAAGAACGGTTGTTGTACGCGGTATGGTCGAGTTTGCCCCAATGCCATATTGGGCCACGTCGCCTTCAACGCCGACGAATGGCGCCAGGTGAATATGAAGGGCAGCCTCCCAACCGTTCAGGCCTCCCACGTTGGGATAAAACGCATCACTTCCGAGGCGGCTGTAGCCGAAGAACGCGTCATTGTCGGCACCCCGCGCTATTACGGGAGAAGCGAGAAGCGCCACGGAGCAAAGCATCAGAAAGAAGATGCGCAAAGATAAGCGCAAACCTGCCATTAGAGCCTCCATTCCGGCCGCTCAAGAGGCGGGCCCTTTTGTTATCTGATAACTGATGGTGGCATCCCGGCCCAGGTTGCTTGGCGCGATCACCACAAATAGGAATCAGGATGTTACACAAGTGCGTTTTCTCTCCCGATTCGGGAATGATGGACGCGATTCACCCAGCAGCGCTTCAGTGCGTCGTCCGGAATCCATCGCTGTTACAATCAACATGACCGCAAACTGCCTGTTTCAATTACATTTGGGGCACGACGATCGACTGATGACGCTCCGCCTCTTTAATACTCTTACCGGGCAACTCGATCCGCTTGCGCCGTCAGACGGCAAAGCCCTGCGCATGTACGCCTGCGGTCCTACGGTCTACGATTACGGTCACATCGGCAACTTCCGCACGTTCCTGCAGATCGACTTGCTGCGCCGCTACCTGAAGCTCACCGGCGTACCCCTGCGCCACGTCATGAACATCACCGACGTGGACGATAAGATCATTCGCAACGCCTCCGAGGCCGGCGTCGCGATCGGCGAGTACACGGCCAGGTACGAGCAGGCGTTCTTCGAGGATCTCGAATCCCTCAGGATCGAGCGGCCCGAGCAACTGGCTCGCGCCACCGAGCACATCCC
The DNA here is from genome assembly GCA_021811745.1 of Acidobacteriota bacterium. The sequence continues at coordinate 1,124 of JAJZNH010000184.1, read as the reverse complement.
CCGCATGGTTGAGCTGATCCAGAAACTGGCCGCAGCAGGCGCTGCCTACCAAACCGAGGACGGCTCCTGGTACTTTCGCCTCTCCGCCTTCCCAGCCTACGGCAAGCTGAGCAAGAAGGACCTGAGCGGCATGGAAGACGGCGCCCGCGTGGATGTGGATGAGTACGAAAAGGACTCGGCCCGCGACTTTGCGCTTTGGAAGGCCGCCAAGCCCGGCGAAACCTCGTGGGAGACGCCCATCGGCCGCGGCCGGCCGGGGTGGCATATCGAGTGCTCGGCGATGGCGATGGAGTACCTGGGCGATAGCTTCGACCTGCACGCCGGCGGCGAAGACCTGATGTTCCCGCACCACGAGAACGAGATTGCGCAGAGCGAGACGGCGACACATAAGCCGTTCGCGCGGCACTGGATGCACGTCCGGTTCCTGCTGGTGGACGGGCGCAAGATGTCGAAGAGCGAGGGCAACTTCTTTACTCTGCGCGACCTGCTGCTGAAGGGCTACAAGGCTTCGGCCATCCGGCTGGCGCTGATCTCGGTTCCCTACCGGCACCAGCTCAACTTCACCTTCGACGGCCTGACCGAAGCCACCAACGCCATTGACCGGCTGCGGACGTTTCGCCAGCGCCTCATGGAGGGCAATTTTGCGTCCGGCGGCAACCCCGTGCTGCAGGCCGCGGCGCAGCAGGCGCAGGTGGATTACATGGCCGCTCTCGCTAATGACCTGAACACCGCCGAGGCCCGCGCGCCGATCTTCGACCTCGTCCGCACTGCCAACACGGCCATCGACCAGGGGCAGTTGCTCGCCTCCGACCGCGACGCCATCCTCGCGGTGCTGGCGAGCTTCGACGCGGTCTTCGACGTGATTGAGGATCACGACGCAGAGCCCACCCGCCGCGCCTTGGAGTGGGCCAAGCAAGCCGGCCGCATAGCCGACGCGGCTCCCGAACTGCTGGCGCGCCAATCACTCACTGATGAGGCTGTCGAAGCTCTCGTGGCCGAGCGTACGCAGGCCAAGAGGCAGCGCAATTTTGCCCGCGCCGATCAGATTCGCAACGAGCTGGTGGCGAAAGGCATCGTGATTGAAGACTCGAAGGACGGCGTGCGCTGGAAACGGAAATAGAAGC
>JAJZNH010000654.1:5270-7149 GCA_021811745.1 Acidobacteriota bacterium | reverse complement strand
TGGCGGTGGATCCGCTGTTTGCGGGGGTGCGCGCAAAGATGGGCGGGCAGTATCTGACCAGCGACCACCTGGCCGGGAAGCTGACGGGAAAATGGGCGGAAGCGCTGGGACTGCGCGCCGGAATCCCGATTCCGGTGGGCGCGTTCGATGCGCACTGGGACGCGATTGGCGCCAACATTCGCGAAGGGGACGTGGTGAACGTAGTGGGCACGTCCACGTGCATCATCGCCATCGCCCGCCAGGCGGAGCTGGTGCCCGGGGTGTGCGGCGTGGTGCCGGGGAGCGTGCATCCGCAATACACCGGAATCGAAGCGGGGCTCTCCGCGGTGGGCGATATTTTCGAGGCCATTGCCAAGCGAGCCGGAACCACGGTGGCCGCACTTTCCCAGGGGCTGGAACAGTACAAGGCCGGGCAGACGGGCCTGCTGCGGCTGAGCTGGGACAACGGCGACCGCACGGTGCTGGTCAATCCCGAACTGGGCGGCGTGACGCTGGGGTGGAACCTGGTGCACACGGCGCAGGACGAACTGTTCGCGGCCATCGAGGGCACGGCGTTCCATACGCGCATTATTCTGGAGCGCATGGCGGAGCATGGAGTGCGCATCGATCGCGTGATCAACGCGGGCGGGATTCCGCAGAAGAACGAAGTGCTGAACCGGATTTACGCCAACGTGCTGAACAAGCCGGTGCTGGTTCCGGCGGGGATTCCGACCAGCCTGGGCTCGGGCATCTTCGCGCTGCTGGCGGCAGGCGCGTACAAGAATATTGAAGAGGCGCAGGCGGCAGTGTGCCTGCCCTTGCGCACGGTCGAGCCGGATGCGGGGGAAGCAGCGGTGTACGAGCAGTTGTATCCGCTTTATCGCGATGCGTATTTTGCGCTGGGGCAGCGCGACGCAGCGCCGCTGGCCCTGGGCCGGGTGCTGCCGGAATTGCGGCGGATTGCGGCAAAAGCGCGCACAGCGGATTGAATGCAGCGGTTGGTGAAACTTCAGCGATCAAGGCGGGAGTTTGGAGTACGGAAATAGCCTGCCCGTCCTACTCCGCACTCCTTGCTGCTGCTGCATCTGTTGCATGTCGAGGAACGACGCAACGGGTTCGGGCAGCTGCTGGGCTCGCTCGACCAGCACACTCCAGTCCTCTGGAATGGGCAGCTTGCGGCCAAGAGCCGGCGGCTGGTCGCTGCCTGTGACCTGCACGGCCACGTAAAGTTCGCTCGAGGTGCTGCCGAGGAAGATGCCGTGCGTCGGCGGACCGTCGGCGTAATCGCGGCCCACCGCGGTGCGGATGTGGCGACGATGGACGACCAGGTCGTTGGTGGGATCGAAGCCTACCCAGCCGAGATGCGGGATCAACGCTTCCGCCCATGCATGCGTGGCGTCGGGCGTGGAACGGTCGTGGTCATCCCTTTCACGATAGAGATAACCCGACACGTAGCGCGCCGGAATGCGGACATGGCGCAGGAGCGCGATCATGGCTTGCGCAAAATCCTGGCAGACGCCGCGGCCGCTGAGGATCGCCGCCTCGATGGGCGAGTCCACGCGCGTGGCGCGGGGCACGTACTCGGAGTGCTCAAAGAGCCTGTGGTTCAACTCGTACACCAGCATGAGCGGATCGTCGCGCCGTTTCATCTCCATCTGGGCGGCCAAGGCGGTTCTCCAATTTCTATCGAGCCGCCAAATTCTGCAGGGTGGCGTTTTCTTAAGGAAAACGCCACTTGATCGCCTCGGCCTCGCTCGACACCAATTGGAGAATTGCTTTAACTGTTCGACTGCCGGGCTCAGGTGGATAAACGTGCTGGGCAGGAGCATCTCCCAGTAATCGCCGGCGGCGACTAGCTCATCGAGGGCGGACCATGCATCCGGCGAGAGGAGGGACGGTA
>JAJZNH010000654.1:0-5260 GCA_021811745.1 Acidobacteriota bacterium | reverse complement strand
GACGCCACGTTTGCGAAGATCCCCGATGCGATAAATGAGATCTATCACTCCGATCTGGTCGCCGAAAACGCGATCGCGCACCTCGGGATGTCCATCAACGACCGGCTCTACCTGGGGTTGCTGCTCCACCACCGACTCGGCAACGATCAGAAGCTGGTTGTGCTCACCGGGAATATCGAAGTGGTACACATTGTTGCCGAGATGATCGCGATAAGCGAAGACGCGGCAGCGCGGGCTCACCGGGAGCGCGAAGTCATGTAGTTGCGCGGGTGGGTCTGGATCCGGGCGGCGAACTCCTCGCGCTGGCGGGCGGTGGATTGGGGGCCGATCAGCATTTCGTAACCGCAGCTTTCGCCCACTGCCTTCACCACCAGCTTGTCGAGATTGGCGAGAACATGGTGGCGCACTTCTTCTTCGCTCAGCAGAAAGGTTTCCACATTGGCCAGGATCGGATCTTCGTTCAGGTAGTAGCGAATCGTGCGCGGCACATACGCGTAGATAACCTTGTCGTTGGCCAGCCCGGTCCCGAAGGCGTTGGTCACAGTGACATTGCCGGCCCGATAGGCGTTAACCAGACCGGCGCAACCGAGCGCAGAGTCGGCCCGACAAACAAGCGGATCGCCGAAGTCGCCGTCCACGCGGCGGAAGATCACATCCACGCGCTTGATGCCGCCGGTGGTGCGCACATAGACAATGTTGTCGTGTGTGACCGGGTCGCGCCCCTTTACCAGATCGATTTCCATCTGCCGGGCAAGATAGGTGTGCACAGAATACGCGGAGTTAAAAACGCCGTCGGGCCGCAGACAAGCAGCCCGGATGAAATCAGGCCCGAATCCAGGCGCGAACAAGGACGGCGCAGCTTGCCGGCCGCGCCGTCCTTGCGATTGGCAAGGGTTCCGCCGGGCTTAGAACAAATTCCACAGTGACTGGTTATAGACGGCGTGGTGGAACTGCACTTCGCAACTTTTGACGATGGTGCCCAGCTCCCGCGGGCAGCGGTTGGCGGCGGCCTGCTTCAGGTCGGCGTAGCGGCCCTGCACATCCGGGCCCAGGATCTCGGCAATCCATTTTGAACTCTTGAAATCCTCGATGGCCTGCTGAATGTTGTCCGGCAGGTAGCGGCCTCCATCGCGCAGATTCTGAACCTTGGAGAGAACACCGTCGATGCCGGTCTTGAAGATGGCGTACAGCGCGAGATATGGATTGGCATCGGGAGCGACGGCACGCACCTCCGTGCGCATCGAGCGCGCGTTGCCAATGGGCACGCGAACCATGGCGCCGCGATCGACCGCCGAAGCACGGATCTGGTTGGGTGCTTCGAAATGCGGATCCAGGCGGCGATAAGCATTCACGCTCGAATTGAAGATCAGGCAGAGATCGAGCGCATGCATAAGGATGCGATCGAGGAAGTCCCATCCAAACTGCGAGAGCTGTTCTTCGCCCTTCGCATCCCAGAACAGGTTGGACTTGCCCTGCGACACCGAGACATTGGTGTGCATGCCGCTGCCGTTGACGCCTACGATGGGCTTGGGCAGGAAGCAGGCGGTGTAGCCCATGTTGTTGGCGATCTGCCGGCAAAGCAGCTTATAGAGCTGAATCTGGTCGGCCGCGGCAACCACTTCCGAGTAGCCGTAGTTGATCTCGAACTGGCTAGGCGCAACCTCGGGGTGGTCTTTCTCGTTCTGGAAACCCATGGCACGCTGCACTTCGGCGGCGGTGTCGATGAACTGGCGCAAGGGATCGAGCGGGAGGACGTGATAGTAGCCGCCGGTGTTGATGAATTCGAATTTCTCCGTCTCCCGATAGCGCTGCTCGGCATCGCGCCCGGCAAACAGAAAGCCCTCGATCTCGGTGGCGGCATTCAAGGTGTACTTCTTCTCCTTGTGCAGCTTCTCCGCATAACTCTTGAGTACGCCGCGCAGGTCGCCGGAATAGGGAGTGCCGTCCTTGTCAATCACATTGCCAAAGACCAGAACCTTGCCATTCCCGAATACATCGGCCGGCACCCAGTAGAAAGCGCTCCAGTCAATTCCCAGGCGCAGATCGCTCTCCTTCTGCGCGGTAAACCCGCGGATCGAGGAGCCGTCGAAGGTGAGGTTCTCGTAGGAGCCGAGCAGGAATTTTTTGTCGTAGTCGAGCAGATGCAGCCGCCCTTCCAGATCGCTGAACAGCACTGTCAGCGCCTTGATGCGCTTCTCGTCGGTGAGATATTTGAGGCGCTTTTCGCGAATTTCCGCGGGATCGATACGGTTGACGCGATCGCGCTTGGCTTCGAGATTGAGGGCTTCCAGCTCATCGTACGAAAGGGCAAGAAAATTGCGGAATTCCTGGCTCATGGCTCTCCTTTGCGGGCACGAAGATAGGTTCCCGGCGTACTTCGGCGCCGACGGCTGCGATTGGCGGAAATTTGAGGATAGTTTAACTCCGCAGGGCTATGGTACGCCGGACAATCCCGCAACTGCTCGTTCACGCCGGCCGCCCAGAAACCCTTGATCCCATCAACCACCCAGGGTGGAACGGCGCGGTTCAACCGTCGCACGGTCCGGAACCGTGCATTACTCTTTTTCTTGAGGAGAGTCTGTCCTTCATGCGCCGATTTCAATGCTTGTTGACCGCCTGCTTCATTTTGGTTTTTGCCCTGGTTCCGGCTGTCGCCCAGAAGGCGCCCATCCAGATTGTGGCGGACCTGAGCCAGGCTCCGCGCAAGCTTTACCAGGCGGAAATCGATCTGCCGGTCGCGCCCGGGCCGCTGACGCTCACCACACCTGAGTGGATCCCCGGAACTCATATGCCCTCGGGACCGGCCAACGACATCACTGGCGTTGTATTCACGGCCAACGGTAAAACACTCCCTTGGCGCCGCGACAATGTGGACCTCTATGAATTTCACCTGACCATTCCCGCGGGCGTGACCACGCTGCATGCGCATCTGGATTGCATCGTGACCGCGCGGGTGTCGCAGAAGCTGGCGGTCCTGGAGTGGGAGAAGCTGCTGCTCTACCCCGCGCACATCCCGGTGCGCGACATTCCGATTCGGCCTTCGGTGAAAGTTCCCGCGGGATGGGGCATCGGCACCGCCATGACGCCGGTCAGCGCAGGACCATACCCGGTGCCGGCCGCCGGCGTCACCACCCAGTTCGCCGTCACCAACGTGGAGCAGTTGCAGGATTCGCCGGTCATCACCGGGCAATATTTTCACGAGTTCGCGCTGGCGCCCGAGATCACCCCCGAACACTTCATCGATGTGGTCTCCGATGATCCGCAGGATTCCAATCTGCGGCCGGTGATTCTGGCCGATTTCTCGAACCTGGTGCGCGAAGCCACGGCGCTCTACGGCTGCCATCATTACCATGTCGATCATTTTCTGCTTACGCTCTCTGACGTGGCCGGCGGCGAAGGACTGGAGCACGGTCAATCGTCGGACAACGGCGTGGGCGAGAAGGGCTATGCGGACAACGCGCACACGCTGCGCGAAGCCGACCTCCTGCCCCATGAGTTTACCCACTCGTGGAACGGCAAGTACCGGCGCCCCATCGGGCTCTATCAACCGGATTTCGCCACCCCTCAGCAGGGCGCACTGTTATGGGTCTATGAAGGCATGACCGAGTATCTCGGCGATGTGCTGGCGGCGCGTTCGGGTTTGGAAACCCCGGCCCAGTACCGCGACCTCTTAGCCGAAACCGCGGCCGGCCTGGACTACACGCCGGGCCGCGACTGGCGCTCGACCGGGGACACGGCCGTCGCGGCCAGCATCCTGCGCGGCGGCAACCGGGCCTGGTACAACTGGCGGCGCGGGCAGGACTATTATCAGGAAGGCGAGCTTCTCTGGCTCGATGCCGACACGCTCATCCGTCAGAAGACAGGAAACAAGAAGTCGCTCGCCGATTTCGAAAGGATCTTCCTTGGCAAGGGAGGCAACACCGGGCCGATAATTGTGCCCTATACCTTCGACGAATTGGTGAAGGATCTGAACGAGGTGCTTCTCTACGACTGGGCCACGTTCCTGCACGATCGCGTCGACAACATCCATCCCCACGCCGATTTCGCCGGCATCGAGCAAGGCGGCTACAAACTGGTGTACAAACCGGAGCCGAGCCCGACCGAGCGAACCATCGAGAGCGTGGCAGGACCGCGCGGGCGCGGCGTGAATTGCTGGTTTTCGATCGGATTGCGTCTCGGAACCGATGGCCGGATTTTTGATGTGCGCTGGAACGGGCCGGCCGACCAGGCCCAGCTTGCACCCGGACAGAAGATCATAGCCGTCAACGGACGCATCTTTTCTCCCGAGATCCTGCGTGAAGCCATCCGCGCGGCGAAAACCAGCCCCGTCCCGATCCGCCTGATCGTGCAGTCGTACTCGTACGTATCCACCGCCGACATTGACTATCATGGCGGCGAGCGGTTCCCGGTGCTGGAGCGCATCGACGGCACTCCCGACTATCTCGACGACATTACGCATCCGCAGACCACGCCGGAAAAGGTCCCGGCAGCGCAGGAAAAATCTGCCGAGTAGCCGGGCAGAGAAGAATTGCCACGTGCCCCATGAGGAGTCCCGGAGAAGCGGGGATAGCGAACCTCGCCGGGAATTCCAGCGCCGATTGCAGTACCCGGAAGAATTGGCGAAAGGCCGTGAGCCGCCGATTCGCCGTACAATCGAGATGGTCACAAGCTTGCGGAGGGATGGGTGAGCGGTTGAAACCGGCGGTCTTGAAAACCGTTGTGCCCGACAGGGTACCGGGGGTTCGAATCCCTCTCCCTCCGCCATTACAACCTATGTATTTTCAATAAGTTGACGGTATTCGTGTACTCGTGGTGTACTCAAGGCAATGTCTCAGTCCACTTCAATTCCCCATACATCCCTACCGCGCGGGGCTTTTGACCCTCACTACAATATGAATTAACGAGGACCACATGCTTCTTGGAATGGTCAGTTACTTTGCAATGGGGTTCGCATGTATTGGGATTTGGGTCGGGTGCATTTGGCTCGCGGATCGAATAAAACCCAAAACGCCAAGACTGGCGTCAGCGATCTCTTCATGCGCGCTGGCAATCCCGCTCGCGCTACTTGTAGCATCGCTGGCCTGGCTCGGCTACTACGATTACTGCGCCTTCGGCAGTCCCGCGACATTACCCTACACCGTGGATCGCGCCGAATACGCCATGAGACCTTTCTTCATCTGGCAATCGGCCCGGCCCGAGCCACACTACCGGCACGAGATGATGCGGCGCTTCTATGAATGGGAGTTGGGGGGGTACACAA
>JAJZNH010000116.1 GCA_021811745.1 Acidobacteriota bacterium | reverse complement strand
GCGAGCATTGGTCAGCGGAGGATTGGGAAGGGCGAGCCCGTCCAGGATCGCCGTCGCGGCCTCCGCCACCTCGGCAGGCGTAAAACCGAGCCGGGCCGCAGTCACCGGATCGACCTGAAAGTTGGTTGCCGGGCCGCTGATAGTATCCTCGATGCCGTTTCTCACATCAACTACGCCGGGAACGCTTGATATCGCATCGCCTACTCTGGGGCCCAGTTGCGCAAGGAGCTTTGGATCTTCCGAGAAGAGTTTGATCTGGATCGGCTCTGGTGCGTTGGAAAGGTCGTTGATGTTGTCCTGCAAGATCTGCGTCAGCTCGATGTCCAGTTCCGGTTCGGCGGCGTTGATCCGCGCTCGCGCTTCATCCATCACTTGCCACACAGAGCGGCTGCGCTTTGCTTTGAGCTTCACCGTAAAATCGCCGGTATTCGCTTCAGTCACTGCAGCCAGGCCCAACTGCAGACCCGTGCGCCGCGTGGTGTTTTCCACCTCGGGGATGGAATGCAGGATGCGGTAAACATGCTCAAGGACGCGATTGGTCTCCTTGAGCGAGCTGCCCGCCGGCATAATGTAGTCGAGGATGAAGCCTCCCTCGTCCATTTCTGGCAGCAGGTTGGTCCCCAGACCCTGGTATCCCGCCCAGGTGCCTACCACCAGCAACAAACACGCGACGCCAAGCCAGATTGGCTTGGCCAGCGCCCAATTCAGGGCCCGGCGGTGAGCTCGCAGCACACCACTGAGCAGGCGGCCGGCCGCATGGTCTTCGTGCGCCATATTGTTGCCCCGGTCGTGCAGCAGCACGAAGCTTAGCCCCGGTGTCCAGGTGAGCGCAAGCGCCAGCGAGGTGAGCAATGCTGCGGTCATGGTGATGGCCAGCGCCCGGAAGAAGGTTCCCGTCACGCCGCTGACCGCGACCAGCGGAAGAAAGACGACCACCGGCGTGATGGTGGAACCGAGCAGCGGCTTTGTCAGCTCCTGCAGGGCCTTGCGCACTGCCTCGGTGCGGTGTTCGCCCGCATCCCGGTGGAGCACGATGTTCTCCACCATCACAATGGCGTCGTCGATCACCAGTCCGATTGCCGCCGCCAGTCCGCCCAGCGTCATCAGGTTGAAGCTCTGGCCGATCGCCCAAAGCGTCAAAATCGTTATGGCTACCGTTACCGGAATCACCAGTCCGGCCACCAGCGAAGAGGTCCAATCGCGCAGAAACAGAAAGAGCACTACGCAGGCCAGGAAAAGCCCGATGCAGATGGCGTCGCGCACGCTGGCAATGCTGTCGCGGACCAGTTGGGATTGGTCGTAAAAGGGCTCGAGCTTCACGCCTGGAGGCAACTTCCGCTGCAGTTCCTTAATCTGGGATGCCACCGCATCCGCCACGGCAACCGTGTTACTTGAGGGCTGGCGCGCAATGTACAACAGCACCGCGGGCTTGCCGTTCGCGGTTACGGTCGTATAGACCGGCATGATGGCCCGCTTTACAGTGGCCACATCTGCCACTCGCACCGGAGCACCGCCCGGCGTAGTTTTCACTACGAGTTGGCGTAATTCTTCGATATCGTGGACCTGTGCTCCCACCAGCCCCAGAATCAACTGGTGATTGGCATCGTACAGGCCAGGTGATTCGATGATGTTCGAAGCCTGGATCGCATTGACCAGGTCCGTGATCGTCACACCGGCGTTCTGGAGCAGCGCCAGGTTGGGGATTACGTGGTACTCCGGTATCTGACTGCCCTGCACGACTACGGTGCTTACCCCCGCCGCGCGATTCAGTGGCGGCTTCAACTCATAGGTCGCAATCTCCCACAATTGAGTCAGCGGCACGGTGTCGGAGGTCAGGCTATAACCGAGAATAGGGAAAGTGGCAAACGTCAGGCGGTTGGCTGTGATCTTGGCCGTCGGGGGCAACTCGGGCTGCACCTGTGCCAGCGCCGCATTCACCAACTGTAACGATGTAATCATGTTCACGTTCCAGCCAAAGAACAGGCTCACTTCGGCCGTTCCGCGGCTGGTGGTCGAGCGCACGGTCAAAAGGCCCGGAACGCTGTTCACCGCCTCTTCAATGGGCCGGGTGATGGTCACTTCCATTTGGTCGACCGGCATGACGCCGTTGTCCACGGCGATCAGTACGCGCGGAAAGTTTGTCGCCGGAAAGACCGCGATCGGCACCTGGAAAGCGCAGTAGATGCCGGCCACGGTGAGCACGGCCGCGAAGAAGAAGATGGTGCGCGTCGAGCGGGCCAGCCAGAAGGGCTTCTGGCCGTTGGCTGCGCTCGCTAGTGGGCTGGAGCCTTCGCTGCGCATCAGGCGCCCCCTCCAGCGTTGCCGGGCGCCGCGCCTGCGTCCTCTGCAGCCCCCACCTTTACCTTCGTTCCCTCATCCAACGCATAATTGCCACTGGTAATTACAAGGTCCGACGGAACAAGCCCGCTCGTGACTTGTGCTTCGTTGCCGTCCACGATGCCCAGGGTCACTGGTTTGCGATGGGCCTTTCCGTCGCTGCCGACCACCATCACCGACTTGCTGCCGTCCTGCGCAGTCAGAATCGCGGATGCGGGAACCTTCCACGCGCGGGCAACGGTGCGGCCCGTGATGGACACCCTTACCGGAGTTCCCACCCGCAGTTTGCCGTCCTTGTTATCGATTCTGAGCCATACCTCTACTGTGGTGCTGCCGGGATCCAGTGCCGGGCTGATCAGAACAACCTTTGCGTCAACGGCTCTCTCGATGCCGGGTACGCTCACGGATGCGGAGTCTCCCAACTTTAATTGTTGCGCCATGCTTTGCCCGATGTGCACTTTGGCCAGGAGGGTGGATGTGTCCATGACCGTCAGCAGAGGTGTGCCCGGATTCGCCGTTTCGCCCGCGAACAACGGCCGCTCGGTAACGACCCCGTTAATGGGGCTGCGAATCTCCGAATAGTCCACCAAAGCTTCGGCGGCCTCGTACTTGCCCTGCGCGGAAACCAACTGCCCTTGTGCCGCCTTCAGCGCCGCAGCGCGGCCCACCTTGAGCTCTGCTTGAAGATGCTTTTCCGTCGCGGCGTATGCGCTTTGCGCCTGTACCAGCGCCGCTCGGGCGGCATCCAGATCGCGGCCGGGTATCGCTCCCTCCGCAAATAATTTAGTGCGGCTCTCCACGATAACCTGATTCAGGTCGAGATTGGCTTTGGCCTGCTTCACCGCGAGTTCGGCCTGTTGCGTCGCCTCAGGAACCTTCGCCTCCGTGGCGGTGGTGTAAGCTGCCTGAGCCGCCTCGTAGGCGCCTTTATTGTCCAGCGCCGCTGCTGTCAGGTCCTTGTTTTCCAGAACAGCCAGCAACTGACCTTCGCTGACTTTCGATCCCCGCTGCACGTAGAACTTCTTTACCGGCGCGCTGATCTTGGGTTCGATTGCCGCCTGCGCAATGGGCGAAAGAACCGCATCGGCGACGACGTGCTCGGCAATGGATCCCTGGTCCGGATGCTGGGCCTGCACCGTCACCTGTGTCTCCAGAGCGGCCTCCTGCTTGCAGCCCGGCAAAAGGGCCAACGGGAGCGCCATTGCGCCAACCAGAATCCAGTGCGCTTTGCCGCGGAGCGTTTCTGTTATCGCATTCCTGCTCATTATTCCTGCCTGTCTTCGGTCTACATTGTTCCCGTCAGGGTTTCCAGATTAGCGCGCGCGGCCTCATAACGAACCCGCCCGTCCTCGCGCGCGTTCTCGGCCGTCACGTATGAGTTCTCCGCGTCGACCACTTCCAGTACTGTAGCTTCACCGCCGGTATATCGCAGCTTGGTAAGCCGCAGGCTCTCGGCTGCTGTCGCCACGCTCGCATCCAGCGAAGCCAGCTCGTGCCGCGCTGCTTTGGCTTCCGAATATGCTTCGTCGAGTTGCGCGATCAACTGCCGCTGCGTGGCGCTGAGCGCTACGCGCGCAGCTTCACGCCGAATCTCGCTCTGTTTTACCCTGTGCTGCGTCGAAAGCCAATCCCAGACGGGTATATTGAGCGACACGCTTGCCGAGTAACCCAGGTTGCGCACGCCATCGGGCCCGTTTACGGCAACCTGAGGTGCATCGATACCGTAAGTCACGTTCAATCCCATGTCGGGCAGATAGGACGCCCGTGCCGCTTCCACGTCTGCGTTGCTTACCTGCAGCGCCGCCAGAGCACCCTTTATCTCCGGATTATTTCTGGCTGCGGCGGCTTCCACCTCCGCCTTGGATGCAAGCGGTTCCACGCCAACCGCTGCCTGAAGCCTGTACGGGGTTTGCGGATCGGAAAACAGCAGAACGCCCAGTTCCAGCCGCGCTTTTTCCGTCGCTACTCCGGCTTCCTCTACCTCGCGGTCGCGCTGCTGCTCGGTCAATTGTGCCTTGACCACGTCGGCATAGGCAGCATAGCGCTGTTTTTCGCGCTTTTCGGTGAGAGCCGTGAAGTTGGCCGCTTCCTTGCGGGCTTGCTCCGCTACCGTCAACTTGCGATCCGCCGCCAGAGATCCGTAGTAAAGCACAGTGACCGCTGCCACCAGCCCACGCCGCGAAATCTCCATCTCCGCCTGGGCCAGCGCCGCCGCGGCGTCGGCGCGGTGCACTGCGGCCAGTTGACCCAGCCCCAATGTTTCGTTAATAATCGCTTGGCTGGCATACTCCCGCACGGCGTTGTTGGCGATGAAACGCGGAGCCGGTTGAGGAGCCACGCCCTGTCCTGCCTGATTCAGCAATCCATTGGGCTGCGTGTAGAGTGCCTGGTTGTAGTAGTTGACACCCGGCAATAAGCCAGCGCGAGCGATGGAGCGGTCCAGCTCCGCGCTTACTCCTGCTGCCGCCGCTGCCGCGTATGCGGGTTCGTTGGCCTCCGCGCGCCGGATCGCTTCTTGCAAAGTGACGAGGATCGGCTGATTGGCAGCCGGGGGAACTGCCCCGCTGACGGCTCCAGGCGCCTGGCCGCTCGCAGGCGCCGGAAACGTGGACGCCAACACCAATAAGAATAAAATTGTGCCGGTCAGGGGTCCCAAGCCTTTCCATTTCTGCTCCCGGCCGTTTGCATTCAAAGTCTTCACAATTTGGAGCATACAATTGGCTCCTTAATTTCACCTGAGATTGACTGAAAATGATCGGTATAGCTGCGAACGTTCGACAGAATATGGCAGTCGCACAGGTATATATCTCCAGCTTAAGATTGTGACTATGGAAGCGACAACCATCGCCGGCGTCGAGGTCTCCCGCATCGGCCTCGGCACATGGGCCATCGGAGGCCTGGAGTGGGGTAAAATACCTGATCAAACAGCAATTGCCACATGCCTTTCCGCGATCGATCGCGGCATCAACCTGATCGATACCGCACCCATCTACGGCCATGGCCGCTCTGAAGAGATCATCGGCAAGGCCATGCGTGCCCATGGCCGTCGCGATGCCTTCTTTATCGCTACCAAGGCGGGGCTTGAGTGGAACGATCGGGGTGTGTTCGCAAACTCCACCCCTTCCCGGCTTCGTAAAGAACTCGAAGATAGCCTGCGCCGGCTTGGTACGGATTACATCGACCTCTACCAGGTTCACTGGCCTGACCCGCGCATCCCTATCGCCGAGACGGCGGGCGTAATGGCCCAGTTTCAGCGCGAAGGCAAGGTGCGGGCAGTGGGCGTCAGCAACTTCAACGTCGCTCAAATGGAGGAGTTCCGGTCGGTCGTTCCCCTGGCCTCGAACCAGCTTCCCTACAATCTCTTCGAGCGCCAGATCGATGATGAAATTCTGCCCTGGTGCGCCTCCCAAAGCGTTGTCGTGCTGACCTGGAGCAGCCTCTGCCGCAGCCTGCTCGGTGGCCGTCTCCATCTCGGCACGGTCTTTGAGGCTGGGGATATTCGCCGCGCAGACCCCAAATTCCAGCAACCGCGTTTTAGCCAGTACGTCAGCGCCGCGGAGCGGTTGGCGGCATTTGCGCGGACCCGCTATGGCAGGACGCTTCCCGAACTGGCTGTGCGCTGGGTACTGGACCGGCAAGGTGTCTCCGTGGCGCTATGGGGCGCCAAGCGTCCCGATCAACTCGATGCCGCCTCCGGTGCGATGAGCTGGAGCCTGGACGCCGAGGCGATGGCTGCGATCGACTTGATTGTTGCCACTTCCATCACCGATCCTGTAGGCCCCGAATACCTGACGCCTCGCGTGCGGGCGGAGTAACGCCGGCGCATCAGGTTGCGCGAAGTGCTGCCGGATTCATGGGTTCTGATCTGCTATCCGCGTGGCGCGCAACTTGCTGGCTCCGCGCCGGATATACGGAATGGATCTTTCACTTCCGCCCTGTCTTTCGATGCGTCTGCCCGCGCGGGGAAACATGTCACATTTTTGGATTTCTGTTGTGGCTCGCTGGACCGGGGTGCGCGGTTACCAGTAGCCCTTCAGGAAAATTAGTCCTATAATTCGTGCCAGCATTTCACGTAGACAAAGGATGCCTGTCAAAGACATCCGCCATTGAGGAGGCTGTTCATGTTGAAGTTGTTCCTGCTTCTTTCCGCGGTGGTTCTCTGGGGGCTGAATCCGGTATATGCTCAGAATTCCACGCACCACCATGTTGCACGGTCACACAGTTCCGCGACCTCTGCGCATCATGCGACTTCTGCGCAGAATGCAGCCTCCGCCCAAAATACCGCTGGTTCCAGTCCTGCATCATCCGCCGCCAATGCAATGGCGCAAGCGAAGGTCTTGTATCAGCGCGACTGCGCCCTTTGCCACGGGGATACCGGCAATGGCCAGACGGATGTGGGCAAGAGCATGAATATGGTGATGCCCGACTGGACCAATCCAAACACGCTGGCGGGCATGCAGGATAGCGAACTCTTCGACATCATCCGCAAGGGCAAGGGACAGATGCCTTCAGAAGACGCAAGCCGCGCCAAAGACGCCGAGGTGCATGGTCTGGTCGCCTACATTCGCACCCTCTCCAAGGGCCACCCGGCAACTCCTTTGCCCAGCCCCGCGCCTGCGCCAGCGCCTTCGAATGCGAAGCCAGCCCCCACCGGAGCACAGC
This sequence comes from Acidobacteriota bacterium, assembly GCA_021811745.1. The sequence goes on along the minus strand of JAJZNH010000116.1, from coordinate 168 downwards.
CCGCGCCACCTCCGGCTTCCGAACCGGCACCCCCGCCTTCCGAGTCGGCGCCCGGCAAATAAGCCTCGCGTTGTGAATTTCGTCTTGCTGGAGCGTGCGGGAATGGGCCTTACAGAAAGCAGGTACGCCGGACACTCACTTCACTGCGTGCAAAGAGAATTACGCATG
>JAJZNH010000683.1 GCA_021811745.1 Acidobacteriota bacterium | reverse complement strand
GTAAAGACTTCCGGCATTGCTGTGAATTTATAATCCAGGGGAGCGCGAAGTGTCCCGACCTGAGCGCTTGTCTGGAGCGAGAGCATGACCTTTTCCATCCAGGAGATCCTGGATTTTCTCCCTCATCGCTACCCGTTTCTCCTTATTGACCGGGTGCTGGAATACGAGCCCGCGAAGCGGCTGGTCGCCCTTAAGAACGTGACCGTCAACGAGCCCTTCTTCCAGGGCCATTTTCCTGGCTATCCCATCATGCCCGGCGTCTTGGTGGTGGAGGCCATGGCCCAGGCCGGAGGGATGATTATGCTGGCCGAACTGGACGACCGGCACAAGAAGCTGGTGGTCTTCACCGGCATCGAACGGGCCAAGTTCCGTCGCCCCGTCACGCCGGGCGACCAGTTGCGCATCGAGGTGGACGTGCTCGCCTTCCGGAGCCGGGCTGGGCGTATCGCGGGCCGCGCCTTGGTGGATGGCAAACTGGCCTGCGAGGCCACGCTCACCTGCCAAGTGGTGACGCGGGAGCGCGAACAGCGCGCCCACGGGAATGAGTCGGCCACGGGCGGCGTCGCCGAGCCCACAGCGGAGACGCAAGCTTGAGTGTCCATCCCAGCGCGGTGATTGCTCCAGGGGCCCGCGTGCCGACCTCCTGCACCATCGGCCCCTTCTGCACCATCGGTCCCGAAGTGGTCCTGGGCGAGCATTGCACCCTCATCTCCCACGTCGTGATCGACGGCCGCACCCGCATAGGCGCGCACAACATCTTCTATCCCTTTAGCTCCATCGGCGTGGCGCCCCAGGATCTGAAGTACAAAGACGAACCCACTGAAACCGAGATCGGCGACGGGAACACCATCCGTGAGTGCGTGACCATCAGCCGTGGCACAGTGGGCGGCGGCGGGATCACGCGGATCGGCTCCAACTGCCTGCTGATGACCTGTGCGCACATCGGCCATGACAGCGTTGTCGGCGACCACTGCATCCTGGCCAACGCCGCCACGCTCGCCGGCCACGTAATCATCGAGGACCACGCCACCTTGGGCGCATTCTGCCCCGTACATCAGCACTGTACCGTGGGCCGCTACGCCTTTGTGGGCGGCGGCACTATCGTCACCCAGGACGTTCTGCCCTTTTCAAAGACCTCTTCGCGGCGCGAAAACAGGGCATTTGGCGTGAACACCATCGGACTCGAACGCCGCGGTTTCACCCCGGAGCGGATCAAATTGCTGCAAAAGGCCTTTCGCCTGTTGCTCGTGTCCAAGCTGAACACCTCCCAGGCACTCGAAAAGCTGCATGAAATGGATAGCGAAGATGTGGCGCTGCTTGTCGCGTTCATCGAGCGCAGCCAGCGTGGAGTCATCAAGTAAAGATGAAGCTCGGCCTCATTGCCGGCAATGGACGGTTTCCGTTTCTGCTGATCGACGCGGCGCGGGCACAGGGCTTTTCCGTGGTGGTGGCGGCCATTCGCGAAGAAGCCGATCCGGAGATCAATCATCGCGCGGCGTGCGACGACCGGATCACGGTTAATTGGCTTTCCCTGGGTGAGCTTTCGCGCCTTATTCAGTTTTTTCAAAAGCAAGACGTGACGGTGGCCGTGATGGCCGGGCAGGTGAAACACAAGCAGATCTTTTCGAGCATACGGCCCGACTGGCGGCTGGCTAAACTGCTGCTGAACCTGCGGACCCGCTCCACTGATGCCCTGCTGGGCGCGGTGGCCAAGGTGCTCGCCGACGAGGGCATCGAGCTGATGAGTTCAACCGCCTTTCTCGAACCGCTACTGGCCACGGACGGCGTGCTCACCGCTCGAGCTCCGGACGAGAATGAACGGAAAAACATCGGCTATGGCTTGCAGGTGGCGCGCGCCCTGGCTGGGTTCGACATTGGCCAGACCGTGGTGGTGGCCGCCCAGGCCTGCGTGGCCGTCGAGGCGATGGAAGGCACGGACGCAACCATCGAGCGCGCCGGCCGGCTCATGCAATCGCTCGATGGCGGCGCATCAACGCTGGAACGCCGGCTGACCGTGGTCAAGGTAGCCAAGCCCAATCAGGACATGCGCTTTGATGTGCCGGTCATCGGCGTCCAGACGGTGGAAGCGATGATCGGCGCAGGCGCCAGTTGTCTCTCCATCGAAGCTGGCCGCACCCTCTTGTTCGACCGCGAATCCCTGCTCGAACGCGCCAATCAAGCCGCAATCGCCATTGTGGCCGCTCCGCGCAGCTCCTAATAATGGCGGAAAGATCCTTGCTGCCGCGGGACAACGGTGATCGCGGTTCTTCTTCGCTTGCCCTACAGCGTTTTCGAATCTGCTCGCTGCAGAAACCGTGCGGCCGAGGTGGGCTCTTCCTTGAGAAGAGCCCACCTCGCACGATATTTCGATGTCGGGAAGTGAAGCGAAAACGCTCCAACGCGAGAGAGCCCGGCTTAATGCCGGGCTCTCTTCGTGCCGAATCATTCGAGTTGCCGATTCTGTCTATTTCTTCCTTCTAGCTGCTCGCCTGGGTGACTTTTTGACTGCGGTTTTCTTGGCGGCCGCCTTCCTGGCCACAACCTTCTTCGCGACTTTCTTTACCGCCTTTGTGGCTGCTTTCTTTGCCGGGCTCTTGACTGCTTTCTTGGCCGCCTTCTTCACGGCCTTCTTGGCCACAGCCTTCTTCACGCCCGCCTTCTTGGCAACTTTTCTTGCCGCTTTCTTGCTGGCGACCTTCTTGACGGCTGTCTTCTTCGCCGCCTTCTTTGTAGCCGATCTCTTCTTGGCTAACTTTTTCTTGGCGGGCCTCCGCGCCGCTGGCTGTACTACAGTTTCCTCCACAACGGCAATCACTTCCTCCTCGGCCACCACCTCATCGTCGTCGTCCGAGGTGGTCAGTATGCCAATGCCCTCGATCTCCTCTTCCTCATCCGCAAAATCTGCCATTTGATCGGGATCGAGATCCTCGGGCTCCCCCGTGGGATTGCCGTCACTCATCGCGTACATCTTGAATTGGTCGTCCATCCCATTGCCTCCGGCGGCTGCATCGCTTCTGGAGTTGCTCTACCGGGAGAGCCCCCGGCAACGGACTGCCAACGGGCACAATTCTCAATAGGGCGCGGAAACTCTGGAACCGCTCTTGCCGCTGCCTTCTTTCTGTTGGTCGCTTCGCGCAGCGGATCACCATTCTCCGCTTGCGCTTGGAATGCGTAGCTATAGCTTGCACACAAAAAGCGGCAAAATACAAGTCTTGAATGAGGTTCTCGCGCTTTTTACTTCCGCAGGGAAGGCCGGTCCAGCGCGGAGTGGGTGATTGTCTGGCTACACCGAACGCCAGAGCCAATTCCGGCATCGGATCCAGCGGCCTTACCGGGAGCCGGCGGCATCCTTTCCCCTGGCGGGAACCGGGTCGCCGGGAGAGACGCGGGCTTGCCGGTGCTGGGCCAATGCGCGACTCCCGCGCGCCCCAACCGGATCGGCTACATAAAGGCGGCGGCCCGCACGGATCCCTGAGCCGTGGATCCCGTTCCAGGCCCGCAACTCGCTCACTGAAACCCCGAAGCGGTCCGCAATCGCGCCCAGCGTATCCCCTCTGCGCACGGTGTACACCCGTTCACCCACCCTGCCTTCACCCTCTTCCCGGCCTCTGGCGAGGCTGGCGGAGGCGAGCCGGCGGCTGGTTGGGCGAACCCGCGCCCGCTCCGGCGCGGCCACGTACAGGCGATGGCCCGCACGGATTATCGAGCCGTGGATGCCGTTCCAGGTCCGCAACTCGCCGACCGAAACACCGAAACGCCGGGCAATCGCTCCCAGCGTATCGCCCCTGCGCACGACGTAGAACCGCGCACCCACCAGGGCCTCGTTCTCGAAGCGGACCGGGACCACCAGGGCCGTCATATCTGCCAGGCTGGCAGATTCGCGCATTTGATTGGCGGCCGCCAGCGCGGCCTCCGAAACATGGTACTCGCGCGCTACCGAAGCCAGAGTGTCTCCCGCCTTGACGGTGTGATAACGCCAGCTGGCGCGCTTGTCCTCGGGAATCAAGGCAATGTGATCGTTGAAGAGCGTGGCTGTCCCCGCCGGCAGGTGAAGATCGAAGGGGGTGTCCGGCGGCGTAACGGAACGCAGCAGGCTGGGGTTCAGCGCCTCCAGCTCGCTGACCGGCGCGCCCACCAGATCCGAAACCAAGCGCAGATTGACGGAATAGTTGATGGTCACCGTGTCGGTGAGCACCGGAGGATCGAGCGTAATGTCATCAAAGCCATACTGCTTGGGATGGTTGGCAATGATGATCGCCGCCAGAATCTCCGGCACGTAGTTCTGGGTTTCAGCGGGCAACTCGTGGCGCTGGTAAAGCTGCCAGAAATCGGCGTAGCCGGTCTTGGCCACCGCGCGCTGCACGTTGCCCGCGCCCCAGTCGTAGGCCGCCATGGCCAGGTACCAGTCACCCAGTTGGTCGTGGAGAAACTTCATGTAGCGGGCGTAGGCCAGCGTGGATTCCTCGGGATCGAAGCGCTCGTCCACATAGCGGTTGCGTGCCAGGCCATAGGGGCCGTGCGGCATGAACTGCCACATCCCTCCTGCGCCGGAGCGCCAGTTCACGGCCCGCGGCTGAAAGCCCGATTCAGCCACGGCCAAATAGATCAGGTCCTGCGGCAGACCCTCTTCCGCCAGAATGCGCTCGATCATTCCCTTATACATTCCCGCGCGTTCGAAGGCGTGCAGCAGGGTGTTGTGACCCTTTTCCGTGTAGGCGAAGAAGTTGATGTAGGCGGCCACATATTCGTTGACCACCAGGGGAAGATCGGACTTAGTGGTGGCCAGATCTGCCCGGGCCTTGGCCATCAGATTGGGGTCGACTTTGAAGGTCACATCGTTGGCCACATCGGCAGGCGAAGGCTCCACGTTGGCCACGAAGCCGTTGCCTTGTTTCAGGGCTTCCATCTCCAGATTGCTTACCTTGTCCACGATGCGCTCGAACTCCGCATCCAGCTCGGGAGTGCCCTTGATGTCAATGCCCGAGGTGAGCATCATGTCTATGGCGCGGTCAAATTGTGTTTTGGCCTCCGGCAATAATCCCTGGCGATAGTCAGCGTCGCCGGCCGCATAGGCCACGTTCACCTGCTGGATCAACTGCCGTACGCGTTGCTGCTCGGCGGCGGAGAGTTTGGCCTTCGCCGCTGCCGCGGCTGGTGCAGCGGGCGTCTCCTGCGCGGCTGGCGCCATGGCCTGTGGCGCGACTTTCGCGGCGCTCTTGGACCGCGAAGGCCCGCAGCCCTCCACAAACAGCGCCAGCAGGAGGCAGCCGCACATCAGAATCGATTTCCAGTGCATACAATTCAACAGACAATTCCACTTAGCGCAGGAAAAAGCACGAAGCTCAACGCCATCTCCCGCGTGGTCTTACGCCGCATCAACACGGACCCTGGTTGGCCATCGCATCAAGCTGTGCGCATGCCATCTGCTCGTCGCTCCGGGTGGTCGCGCCATAGCAGACACTCTCTCGATGATAAGCTATGCCATGGAGGCCCGCCACGGCGGGGCGGGCGCGCAGAATCCGCGCATCGCATTCCTTCCATCAGCCCTCCTATGAACGCCCGCTTTCTTCGCAACTTCGCCATCATCGCCCACATCGACCACGGCAAGTCGACACTCAGCGACCGTTTGCTGGAGCTGACCGGCGCGGTCACCGGACGCGAGATGCAGGCCCAGATCCTCGACGACATGGATCTGGAGCGCGAGCGCGGCATCACCATCAAGGCCCACGCCGTGCGCATGATGTACAAGGCCCACGACGGCGAAACCTACCAGCTCAACCTCATCGACACGCCCGGCCACGTCGATTTCAGCTACGAGGTCTCGCGCTCGCTGGCCTCCTGCGAGGGCGCGCTGCTGGTAGTGGACGCCAGTCAGGGAGTCGAGGCCCAGACGCTGGCCAACGCTTATCTCGCCATCAACCACGGCCTGGAAATCATTCCCGTAATCAACAAGATCGATCTGCCCTCGGCCGACGTGCTGCGCACACAGGAGGCCATCGAGCAGGCTGTGGGCCTGGACGCTACCGACGCCATCCCAGTCAGCGCCAAGACCGGCCAGGGCGTGCCCGATGTGCTGGAAGCCATCGTGCACCGCTTGCCGCCGCCCAAGGGCGATCCTGACGCGCCCCTCCAGGCATTGATCTTCGACTCCTGGTTCGATGCCTACCGCGGCGTCATCGTGCTGGTGCGCGTCATGCAGGGAACCATGCGCAAGGGACAGCGCATCCGGTTGATGTCGAACTCCAGATCCTACGAGATCGAGTCTATGGGCGTGCTTTGCCCCAAGCCGGTGGAGATCGGCGAGCTCTCCGCCGGCGAGGTGGGCTTCTTTGCAGCCACCATCAAGAACGTAAGCGACACGCGCATCGGCGACACCGTAACCGACGACGCGCAGCCCGCCGCCGCGCCCTTGCCCGGATTCGAAGACATCAAGCCCATGGTCTTCGCCGGGCTTTATACGGTGGACGCCCACGAGCACACGCTGCTGCGCGACGCGCTCGAGAAGCTCCGCCTCAACGACTCCTCCTTCTTTTTTGAGCCGGAGAGCTCCGTTGCCCTGGGCTTCGGCTTCCGCTGCGGTTTCCTCGGCCTGCTGCACATGGAGATCATCCAGGAACGCTTGGAGCGCGAGTATGAGCTAGACCTCATCACCACCGCCCCCGGCGTCCGCTACCGCATCACGCTGACCAGTGGCTCGGAGATCGAAGTCGATAACCCCTCGCGCTGGCCCGAGCCCGGCCACATCCAATCCATTCACGAACCCGTCATCACCGCCAAGATCCTCACCAACGAAGAGTACGTCGGCGGCATCTTCAAGCTGGTGGAAGAAAAGCGCGGCAAGCAGATCAACTTCGAGTACGTGACGCCAACGCGTGTCATGCTCACCTACGAGCTGCCGCTCAACGAGATCGTGCTCGACTTTTACGACCGCCTCAAGTCCGTCTCGCGCGGCTATGCTTCGCTCGACTATCAACTGGCCGGCGAGTGGGAATCGCCCATGGTCAAGCTCGATGTGCTGGTCTCCGGCGAACCGGTCGATGCGCTGTCCATCATCGTCCATCGCGATCACGCCTACGAGCGCGGACGCGCTCTGGTCTCCAAGATGCGTGAGCTGATTCCGCGCCAACAGTTTGAGGTCGCCATCCAGGCCGCCATCGGCGCCAAAGTCATC
>JAJZNH010000917.1 GCA_021811745.1 Acidobacteriota bacterium | reverse complement strand
GCTCCGCATCCATCCTGTCCTGTGGCGAAACATGCAGGATCGACGCCCTTCCCAGCAACCCCGGCTTCTCGTCGCGGCAGCGAATCTTCAGCCTGCGAGTCGCCGTCTGCGCCAGGAAGTGTCCAACGCCTCCCGGCAACGCGCGGTTGAAATCATCCTTCTGCGACGCCTCTGAATTCTCGTAGACGGGGCGTCCAGCCCTGTCCCGCAGCCCCTCAGAGACAACGACAATCGCCCAGTTCTGCTTCTTGAGGATCGCATCAAGGTCGGTGAGAAATGCGTCCACCTCGAAGGGAACCTCGGGGATGTAAACCAGATGGGGAGCGTCCTGCGCGCTCCGCTTCGCCATGACGGATGCGGCGGCCAGCCAGCCCACATGCCGGCCCATCGTCTCCAGAATCGACACAGGCTGAGCGAGCGCGCGGACGTCCATCCCCAGGTCGCGGGTGGACTGCGCCACATAGCGCGCGGCGCTGCCGTATCCGGGGCAGCGGTCGGTCCCGTTGATGTCGTTGTCCACCGTCTTGGGAATGCCGACGACCTGCATCTCGTAGTTTGCCTGCTTGCAGAAGCGGCTGATCATAAGCGCGGCATGCATGGTGCCGTTGCCGCCGATAAAAAGCGCCTGGTGAATATCGCGCTCGCGAAGATCGCGTAGAATCCCGGCCAGCTCCGCTTCCGACGGTTTCACGCGCGATGAACCCAACGCGGCGCCCGGGCTGCGGCGCAGCAGCTCCAGTTGAGAAGAGGTCAGGAAACCAAGATCAACCAGGTCGGCGCGAATCAGCCCCTGCAGCCCATTTCTGGAGCCAAAAATCTTGCGGCCGCTCCTATGCTGCCGCCCGGCATCCAGCACCGCATACAGGCTGGCGTTCACAACCGCGGTTGGCCCTCCGGCCTGGATCACCACCAGATTTCCCGCACCCATGCCGCCCTCGTGTCCCTTTGGCTCTTCCAGGGCGGAACCCACCGGTCCCACCGCAGAAACGCCAGTTCATTGAACCATTGAATCCAAACAGATGAAGCCGCGCCTTTAGTTCGTCGATTTCATCTCAGGGATTGGCGCAAGACTGCGATGAAAATTCCTTCCACGCCTGTTGTCCATGCCGCCGGTCTGGTTGCCGCTCAAAAAACCGGCTAGCTTTCTCTGAAAAAATCGACACTCGACACTCTAATCGAATGAGTCAATCTCTGTCAATCGATTATTATCGATGAATGAGCTTTCGATTGATCGAGATCGAAGGCCTTTTGTTATCTAGTAACCGGCTATCCTGCGGCGACGGATCGAAAGTCGGCTCAATTCAATTCCAGCTTTCAGCATCTTCGACAGAATCACCCAAACGCTACGTGCCTGATAACAGCACCAATGCCTCAAATTGCGGCGGTTCTCCAATCTCCCTAGTGTAGCCGACATCTTGCCGGACAGGCGCTTCCTTGAGGAAACCGCTTCGGCTTTGCTTTACGTCGATTAGAGAACCGCCCTATGCCTCCCGCCGAACAATGCCTTCCGAGATTTACCTCACCACCGGGATTGTTTTCTCTGCCCGGATGTCGGCTGAAGAACTGCCGAGCATGACGCGCACACGGTCATGCTCGATCTTCCAGCCGTTACCGGCGTCGTCCCAATAGGCGAGAGATTTTGCGCTCAAGGGAAGCGAGACGGTTTTCGTCTCTCCTGCGGCGAGGTGGATCCGCTCGAAGCCTTTCAGTTCCTCCAATGGACGCTGCACCTTCGAATCCATGTGCCGCACGTACATCTGCACCACTTCATCTCCCGAGCGTTTGCCTGTGTTCGTCACCTTCACGCTTACTTCTACTTCTCCATTTTCGTGAAGTTTGGCGGAACTTACGCGCAAATCCGAATACTTGAAGGTTGTGTAACTCAGCCCATAGCCGAAGGGATAGAGCGGCTTGCCCTTGAAGTACATATAGGTTCTGCCATCGCGTATGTTGTAGTCCATCATCGGCGGCAACTGGCTGATGGATTGCGGCCACGTCACGACGGCGCGCCCGGCCGGGTCGTAATCGCCGAACAAGACGTTTGCCAGCGCCGCGCCCTGCTCTTCGCTGCTATGCGCCACATGAAGGATGGCCGGAACGTGCTCCTGCGCCCAGTCGATCGTAAAGGGAAAGCCGCTGACCAGAACCACAACAGTGCGCGGATTGGCGGCGTAGACATCCTCGACCAGCTTCTGCTGCTCGGGATTCAGATGGATCTGCTGGCGGTCAATCGCTTCCTTGCCCTCCGTAGGATCAGAGCAACGGCCGAATCTTGCTGCGCATACCGGCTGGTTGCCGATGACCACAATCGCCACATCCGAAGTTTTCGCGAGTTGCACCGCCTGATCGGGATCAGCGCTGTATTTCACGGCAACACCGGCGCCGGCCTTGTCTTTGATCCCCTGCAGGGGCGTAATGGCAAAGGGCGGCATGCCGCCGTAGCCGTCCGTATCCACCTCATCGGCGCGCGGCCCGACCACGGCAATCGACTTCAGTTTGGAAGCATCCAGCGGAAGAAGCGGTGTTCCACTCCCGGCGGGCGCATTCTTCAACAGCACAATCGACTCCTCGGTTGTGCGCAGCGCCAGGTCCTTGGTCTTTTGCGTCTCCCACGGCGCTGGCACTTTGCCTGCCCTGATGTTCGTATAGGGACAGGTGTCCGGGGCATCGAGCAGGCCGAGGCGCAGCAAAACTCTAAAGACTCCCCTCAAGTTCTCGTTGATGTCCGCCTCGGAGATCAGGTGCTCGCGCAGTGCGTTTTCAATATAGGGCTGATAAGGATTCAGGAACTGGTTGACGCCGGCCTTGATTGCACCGGCAACGGCATGATCCATGTCGGGATAATATTTGTGCCGCGTGACCATATCGGTAACGGCGCCGCGATCGGTATCGATCATGCCATTGAAACCCCATTGCTTCATGACCAGGCTTTTCAGCAGCGGGCTTGTCGCCATGGGGATGCCGTTCACCGCATTGTAGGCGGTCATCAGCGCATCGGCGCCGCCCTGCTCGATCCCCATGCGGAAAGGCGCGGCGTAATATTCGTGCATCAGAGCCGCATCGAAGTTCGAGGAAGAGCTGGTCCTCTTATCCTCATTGCTGTTGGCCATAAAGTGCTTGAGCAGCGATACGGTCTGCCAGCAGCCCGGGGTGTCTCCCTGCAATCCCTTTACAAAGGCTACTGCCATCGTTCCCACCAGGTAGGGATCCTCGCCGTAGGATTCCTCGGAGCGCCCCCAGCGCGGATCGCGGGCCAGGTCCGCATTGGGCGCGCGCATAATCAGGCCGCCGCGATCATAGCTCTGAAAAATGTAGCGTGCCTCGGAACCCTCTTCCGCGGCTACCTGCTGGAGTAGTGCCGGATCCCATGTTTCGCCGAGGCCCACGGCCTGCGGATATTGCGTGGTGGGAATCGGAGTGATGCCGCCGTACTCTCCCGAGCCGCCAGGAGATTTTCTCGCCCAACCCTTGTCCATCGCGACACCATGCAGGCCTTCAAACTGCCCATTCGAGCCAAGCGGGCTCGGCAGAGCGCCGGAAGCATGGATTCCCAGCCGCGGGACGTTCAGTGTCTTTCCCAGGAGATCGATCTTTTCCTGGAGCGAAAGCAACGAAATCAGATTGTCGATGCGCTGCTCGGCAGGAAGATTCCGGTTCTGAAAGGGATAGTGTTCCTGTGCGGAGGCCTGCACGCTTTGCCCGGCAACAAGAACGGTGAACATCAAGATCAGCAGCGAGCTTTTCAACATAACCTCTCCTTGAAAACCTACTTCGATTGCTCGATCGATGGATGAAGGGCAAAAATTGCTTCCCCATCCCGTACAGGGATTCACGCCATTCTGCACCGGAGATAAGCTGGGTGTTGCGAAACAATGTATTCCATATTGCCCCAGAGCCCCTGGCTGGTTCATCGCCATCCTTGACCACGCCTCTTCAGACACGTTCACTCCCAGGCGATCGTACCAAGGCGTTTTCAATCTCAGAAGGCAGTGTAATCTATCGCGATCAATTGACAACTCTCCATTCGCACTCTATATTGTGTCCCGTGATTTCACACGCGTTTTAAGGAAGCTCAGAATAAGCTCCCGTTCTTTCTGCAGCAATCCATCCGAGGCGGACGCCTTGATGGTTTTGCTCCAGGCGCGACAGGGCTATAACGTCGCCCTTTCGGCACGGTGATTTATTCAAAGCCTTCTCAAAATATTCATTCTTCTCAGAACAGGAAAAACCGGAACTCCTGAAAGCCTTTTCAAGTTTTAATCGCGAGGTAGTTATGCCGCACTGGATAAAGAGCCTTCTGTTGGTTGTCATTGCATTCTCGCTGAGCGCGCAGGCGCAGACGGCCAATACTCCTGATCTCACCAAGCAGCCGACACTCTATGTGGTCCCTTACGCGCACCTCGACACGCAGTGGCGCTGGGAGTTTCCCCAGACGATCAGCGAGTATCTGCTCAAGACGTTGAAGGTGAATTTCGACTACATCGATAAGTACCCTCACTATATCTTCAATTGGACCGGGTCCAACCGTTACCGGCTGATGGAGGAGTACTATCCGGCCGACTACGCGCGACTGAAGCAATACGTTGCCGAGGGCAGGTGGTTCCCCGCCGGGTCCTCGGTGGAAGAGGGCGATGTCAACCTGCCCAGCGCGGAATCGATCTTCCGCCAGGTTCTCTACGGCAATACATTTTTCCGCAAGGAATTCGGCAAGGCCAGCGCCGAGTATATGCTCCCCGATTGCTTTGGCTTTCCGGCATCCCTGCCGACCATCCTGGCAGCTTCGGGTGTGAAGGGATTTTCCACGCAAAAGCTGAGCCCCTCCTGGCAGCCCGCGCCTATCGTCGGCGGGCCGGACTCGCCCGAGAAGACATCGGAAGGAATCCCGTTCAACGTCGGCGTCTGGATCGGGCCCGATGGCGAGCGTGTGATTGCCGCCTTGAACCCGCTCGGCTACGGAAGCCGCATTCGCTATGACCTGAGCAAAGCGCCTCCACCGCCCCCGCCGGGATTGACGCCCGCGCAGGCACGCAGATGGAAACAAGAGAATGTGAACTGGGTCTCGCGCATCGATCTGGACGGCAAAGTGACCGGCGTCTACGCCGATTATCACTACGTGGGCACCGGCGACAACGGCGGCGCTACCGATGAAGAAACGGTGAAGATGCTCGAAGCCATCGTCACCAAAGGCAAGATTGCACTTCCTCCACTGGAGGGCCGTGGTGGCTCTATGGCCACGGCAGGCGCAGGCATCGCTGTGAATCAGCCAGTACGCGTCGGCGACGGGCCGGTCCATGTTGTCTCTTCGGACGCGGATCAGATGTTCCTCGACATCACGCCCGGCATGACATCGAAAATGCCCACGTATACAGGCGACCTGGAACTCATCAACCACTCGGCGGGCTCGCTGACCTCGCAGGCGTACCACAAGCGCTGGAACCGCAAGAATGAAATCCTGGCCGATGACGCCGAGAAGGCTTCCATCGCGGCCTCGTGGATGGGCGGCCGGCCTTATCCGCAGGCACGGCTGAATGACGCGTGGATGCTGGTGATGGGCGGGCAGTTTCACGATACGGCGGCGGGCACGGCCACTCCGCGCTCTTACGAGTTTGCATGGAACGACGACGTCATCGCTCTCAACCAGTTTGCCGATGTGCTTACCAGCGCGACAGAAGCGGTTGCCTCCGCGTTGAACACGCGCACGGCGGGTATTCCGGTTGTGGTCTACAATCCGCTCGACATCGCGCGCCAGGATGTCGTCGAGGCCAAGGTCCACTTCCCCGGCGGGATGCCCAAGGCCGTGAGCGTCACCGCGCCGGATGGCCAGAAGGTTCCGGCGCAGTTGGAAGACGGCAAGGTGCTGTTCCTGGCCAAGGCGCCTTCGGTTGGCTATTCCGTCTACTCCGTTCAACCGGCAGCGGCTCCCGATCAATCGAGCGAGCTCAAGGTCACTGATTCCTCGCTGGAGAATGCGCGTTACCGCGTCACGCTCGATGCGGACGGCGATGTCAGCAGCATCTTTGACAAGCCGCTGAACAAGGAACTGCTCTCAGGGCCGATGCGTCTGGCCATTTCCACCGATGCGCCGGAGCGCTACCCGGCGTGGAATATGGACTTCGACCAGGAGCAGGCGGCGCCGCGCGCCTATGTCAGCGGCCCGGCAAAGATCCGCATCGTCGAGAATGGCCCCGTGCGCGTGGCGGTTCAGGTCTCTCGCAAGACTGAGGGCTCTACCTTTGTGCAGACGGTTCGCTTGTCGGCGGGCGATGCGGGCAATCGCGTTGAGTTCAGCGATGCCATCGACTGGAGAACTGCCGACGCCAATCTCAAGGCAGTCTTGCCGCTTTCGGCCGACAATCGCATGGCGACCTATAACTGGGAAGTGGGCACCGTGCAGCGGCCCACCGCCTTTGACCGGCAGTTTGAAGTTGCTTCGCACCACTGGATCGACCTCACGGATAAGAGCGGCTCGTATGGAGCCACAATTCTGACCGATGTGAAGAATGGCTCGGATAAGCGCGATGACCACACCATCCGGCTGACGCTGCTGCGCACGCCCGGATTTCGCACTCCGGCTCCGGGACAGCCTCCGGTCCGCAAGTCGTATTCCGATCAGCTCAGCCAGGATTGGGGACACCATGACATCCTGTACGGCCTTGCCGGGCACTCCGGCGACTGGCACCAGGGGCAAACCGACTGGCAGGCTTACCGGCTGAGCACGCCACTCGTGGCTTTCACGACGAGCAGGCACCCGGGCGCGCTGGGCCGCAACTTCTCGCTGGTAAGCATCAGCAATCCGCACATCCGCATACTCGCTCTGAAGAAAGCGGAGATGAGCAATGAAGTGGTTCTGCGCATGGTTGAGCTGGATGGAGAAGCGGCCCCGCACGTCACGGTGAAGTTCGCCGGACCGGTCACCTCGGCGCGCGAAGTGAATGGGCAGGAACTGCCGGTAGGACCTGCGACCGTTGCTGATGGCGCGTTGGAAACTTCTTTCAAACCCTATCAGCCGCGGACGTTTGCCCTGCGATTGGGCACGGCTCCGGCCCATGTTGCTCCGGTAACATCGCAGCCGGTGGCGCTGCACTACGATCTCGCCGCCGCCAGCAACAACGACTCAGCGACGGTCGGCGGCTTCGACAGCAAAGGCGATGCGCTGGCCGCCGAGATGATGC
>JAJZNH010000803.1 GCA_021811745.1 Acidobacteriota bacterium | reverse complement strand
AAAATCATCGCAGCGCCGGGATCACGGCGCGATCAGCCTGCTATCCGTCCGGCGATAACGCCTCTGCGTTCGATTCGGTTTAGTGACATGAAATTTGTAAGCGAGCGAATGCGCTTCTGTAAAGGGAAAAGCGATGAACGACCCCGGCAATGCCGCGCGGTGGTATGATGACCGGCGAAGCAATGAGGGCAGATAAGCAATGAGCAGTGCAGGCTTGAATGCGGGCGGCAGATCGCCGCGGGTTGCCGCCATGCGCGTGGTGCCTGTGGCAGGCCACGACAGCATGCTGCTCAACCTGAGCGGCGCGCATGCGCCATACTTTACGCGCAACCTCGTCATCCTGACAGACGATGAGGGAAACACCGGCGTGGGCGAAGTTCCAGGCGGAGAAAAGATTCGGCGGGTTCTGGAAGAAGCAAAGCCGCTGGTGATCGGGCGCGAAACTGCTTCCTATAACGCCATTCTGAACGCCGTGCGGCAGCGCTTTGCCGATCGCGATGCAGGGGGGCGCGGTCTGCAGACCTTCGATCTGCGCGTCGCCATCCATGCCGTCACTGCGATCGAGTCCGCGCTGCTCGACCTGCTCGGACAGTTTCTTGGACTCCCCGTTGCGGCGCTGCTGGGTGAAGGCCAGCAACGCGCAACCGTGCCGGTGCTTGGCTATCTGTTCTTCGTGGGCGACAGCCGCAAAGCCGGCATCATTTACCGGTGCGCGAGCGAATCGGCCGCGGGCTGGTTTCGCCTGCGCGATGAAGAGGCGCTCACGCCCGAGGCAATTGTGCGACTTGCCGAGGCCGCCCACGCGCAGTATGGCTTCAACGACTTCAAGCTGAAGGGCGGCGTGCTTGACGGCACTGAGGAAATGAAGGCCGTGGAAGCACTGCATTGCCGCTTTCCTGAGGCACGCATTACGCTCGATCCAAACGGAGCGTGGTCGCTCGAAGAGGCCATCGCATTGTGCAAAGGCAAGCAGGATGTGCTCGCTTACGCGGAAGATCCATGCGGCGCCGAGCAGGGCTTCTCAGGCCGCGAGATTATGGCGGAGTTTCGCCAGGCCACAAATCTGCCCACCGCTACGAACATGATCGCTACGGACTGGCGCCAGTTGCGGCATGCGATCCGCCTGAATGCGGTGGACATTCCGCTGGCCGACCCGCACTTCTGGACAATGCAGGGATCGGTGCGCGTGGCGCAGACCTGCCGCGACAACGGGCTCACCTGGGGCTCGCACTCCAACAACCACTTCGACATCTCGCTGGCCATGGTGACGCATGTGGCCGCGGCCGCGCCCGGCACAATCACGGCCATCGACACGCACTGGATCTGGCAGGATGGGGAGCACCTGACCATAAATCCCTTTCCGATTAAAGACGGCATGCTGACCGTCCCGGAACGCGGCGGACTGGGAGTCGAACTCGACATGGACGCCATTGAGCGGGCGCACGCGCTTTACGGGAGAATGAATCTGGGCGCGCGTGATGACGCTGCCGCCATGCAGTCGCTGATTCCCGGCTGGAAGTTCGATCCGAAACGCCCCTGCATGGTGCGGTAATCATGAGCAAGGAACACGGCCAAATCGACAAACCCGCTGCGCTGCCGCGCTATATCCGCGTTGATCCGCGCGATAATGTCGCTGTCGTCGTGAACCAGGGCGGGTTGCCCGTGGGCAGCCGTTTTCCCTGCGGACTGGTCCTCATTGAAGCTGTTCCCCAGGCGCATAAAGTCGCGCTTGCCGATCTGGCGGAAGGCGAAAGCATTCTGCGCTACGGCACGGTAATCGGCTTCGCGAAGCGGCCCATCGCGGGCGGCAGTTGGGTGCATGAAGGGCTTGTGGCACAGCCGCAGGCACCGGCGCTGGCCGAGTGCCCGCTGGCGACGGCCACGCCCAGGCCTCTACCTGCGCTGGACGGCTTTACGTTTGAGGGCTATCGCAATCCGGACGGCTCAGTAGGAACCCGCAACATCCTCGGCATCAGCACCACCGTGCAATGTACAGCGCCCACCGTGGACTATGCAGTCCGCCGCATCAAGGCGGAACTACTGCCGCGCTATCCCCATGTCGATGATGTCGTGGCCATCACCCACAACTATGGCTGCGGCGTGGCCATCGATGCGCCCGGCGCGGCGGTGCCGATCCGCACGCTCCACAATCTGAGCCTGAACCCTAACTTCGGCGGCGAACTGCTGGTGGTTAGCCTCGGATGCGAAAAGCTGCAGCCTGCAAAATTGCTCGACGGGCCGTTGAACGTGCTCACAGAGGAGCCATCGGTCGCGGTTCTTCAGGATGCGCAGCAGGGTTTTGGCGAAATGGTAGCGCACATCATGACGCTGGCCGAGGCGCGGTTGAAGCGGCTGAACGAGCGCCGGCGCGTCTCCTGTCCGGCGTCGGATCTTGTGGTGGGGCTACAATGCGGCGGCTCCGATGCGCTCTCCGGCGTGACGGCGAACCCCGCCGTGGGATTTGCGGCTGACCTGCTGGTGCGTGCCGGCGCGACGGTGATGTTCTCTGAGGTGACAGAGGTGCGCGATGCCGCGCATCTGATCAGTGCGCGGGCCGCCACGCCGGAGGTGGCCAGGGATTTTCTGCGCGAAATGGCCTGGTACGACGAGTACCTGCGCAAAGGTGGCGCAGACCGCGGTGCGAATCCGACCCCGGGCAACAAGCTGGGCGGGCTGGCGAACATTGTTGAGAAGGCCATGGGTTCGGTGGCCAAGGCAGGCAGCACCGCGCTGATGGGCGTAGTGGGCCCCGGAGAGCGCATCACACAGAAGGGACTCGTCTTTGCGGCTACGCCGGCCAGCGACTTCATCTGCGGCACCCTGCAGTTGGCGGCCGGGATGAATATGCACGTCTTCACAACCGGGCGCGGCACGCCTTACGGCCTTGCTATGGCGCCAGTGATCAAAATAGCGTCAAACAGCGGTCTGGCGGAGCGCTGGCGCGATTTGATCGACATCGACGCGGGCAGAATCGCAACCGCGGAGACGACGGTCGAAGAGGTTGGCTGGGAAATCTTCCGCATGATTCTCGACGTGGCCGGCGGCCGCAAGCGAACCTGGGCCGAGCATTGGGGATTGCACAACGATCTCGCCCTTTTCAATCCCGGCCCGGTCACTTAGGATGGCTTGTTATGCGAATTACACAAGTGAAGGCATGGCTGGTCGAAGGAATCAAGTACAACTGGACGCTGATCAAGATTTACACCGATGAAGGATTGACCGGCATCGGCGAAGGCTCGAACTGGCCGGGCAGCCCGATGGTGCTGGAGGCCTGCAAGCACGCGGGTGAAACGCTGATCGGCGAAGATCCCACGCGCATCGACTACCTGTGGACCAAGATGTACCGGGACTTCAACTGGCTGGGGCAGGCCGGTCCGGTGATGAGCGCGATCAGCGCCGTGGATATTGCGCTGTGGGATATTGCCGGCAAGCGTGCCGGGATGCCGATCTATGAACTGCTGGGCGGCGCCTATCGCAAGCAGATCAAGCTCTATGCCAACTACTGGTTCCTGGGCGGCACCGGCACGCCGCAGGACTACGCGCGACAGGCCGAAGCGGTCAGGAAGCAGGGTTTCGCCGCCTGCAAGTTCGATCCCTTTGCGCACACCAACTACTGGTATGGTGAGCACCTCGCCTCAAACCTGGGCCTCACCGAAGAGCAGAAGCAACTGGCGCTGGAGCGGCTGGTCGCGGTGCAGAACGGCGCAGGCCGCGACTTCCCCATCGCCGTGGAAACGCACGCCATGCTGAATGCGCCCACGGCCGTGGAGATGGCGCAGCGCATCGCCGCCGCCGGCATCAACTGCATGTGGTACGAGGAACCTGTGGGTCCGGAGTTCCCGGACGAGATCGCGGACATCCGCAGGAAGATTCCCCTGCCCGTCTGCGTGGGCGAGCGGTTGCACTCGCGCTTCATGGCGCGCCCGGTGCTCGAGAAGCACGCCGCGGATATTCTTATGCCCGACGTGGTTCGCTGTGGAGGCATCAGCGAAATGCGGAAGATCGCCTCGATGTGCGAGGCGTACAACGTGCCGATTGCGCCACACAATCCCAACGGTCCCATCTGCACCATTGCATCGGCCCACGTAATGGCCGCGGTGCCAAATTTCTTCCTGCAGGAGTTCATGGTGATGGATGTGCCCTGGCGCGAGACCGTGCTGGGCAGGCCGCTGCCGATCCGGAATGGCTTTGTCGAGTTGAGCGATGAGCCGGGGCTGGGCTTCGACCTGGATGAAGCAGAGCTTGAGAAGCATCCCGGCGTGACCAGGCGGCGGCCTGGATTCTACGTTTAGCGCTGCGCAGGCTCTAGAGGTTGCGGAAGAACTCGATACGAGGAGGGCCTGGTAACAGCGGAACGTTGTTTATCTTTAGACAAACAAGCCCTGCGCCTCCTCAGCCACTTGAAAACCCCGGATTCGAAGTACAGATCAGGTCAAGGGCAGCGTGATCGGAACGTGAATTCTCTTTAGGGCATGACTTCAGTCGTGCCGTAAGTTTTGCAAAATCGACATGACTCCGAAGGATGTTTTCTGGAAATTCAACTCAAAATCGGAACTTTCCCGCAGCCTCTTTGACCCTGCTGGTTGATGCCATGCGGAACCTTCCTCAGTTCGCAGAATAATCTCTCGCATTTCTGGCGGTCTGCACTAACAGACCTTCGATTCGATAAAGTCCAGCGCAACCTCTTCGTCCTCGATCTCAACGCGCAGGTGAGCGGTTTTGAGCGGCAGGGGGTCTGGAAACGCGGCGGAGAGCCTGCCGAGCCGCACGCCGTCTTTTTCCGTAGTGATGATTGCGGCAGCGCCTGCGTTGCGGGCGACAGTCTGGATGCGACGGATCTCGCGCGCGGTGTAGCGGTGATGGTCTGGAAAGGCGATGCGGGCAGCGAGGCGCAGGCCGGCAGCTTCCAGCCCTTCGAAGAACTGCGCCGGGCGCGCGATGCCGCAAAAGGCGGCCACGGGCCCAGCAACAGGAGGGACATCCATGCGGCGGAGCAGGCGCCAGACCGGCCCCTGCCAGCCATTCGCGCGCAGACCGGCCTCAACCCTTTGCGCATCGTCGCCGGCGGGAATGGCGACGATGGTGGCGCGGCGCAGCGCCGAAAGCGGCTCGCGCATGTTGCCAGCGGGAAGCAGGCGATCCTCACAGTCTTCGCGGCTGAGCAGCAGAATATTCACGTCGCGGTGAAGCTGGCGATGCTGAAATCCGTCGTCCAGCAGATGCAGGCCATGAGATAAATCTAACTTGCGGCCAGTCTCGACCAGCAGCCCCGCCTCGTAGCGCTGCGCCGCCACATAAACAGGCACTTTTGCCTCGCGTGCAATCAGCAGCGGCTCATCGCCGAATTCCTCGGCCGTTCCCTCAGGATCGACACGGGCTGGATGACGGCTATGGCGGCCGTAGCCGCGCGACAACACATCCACATACAGACCGCGCCGGACGAGCGCCTGCGCCAGCGTGATGACAAGCGGCGTTTTGCCTGCGCCGCCAGCCGAAAGGTTGCCGATGCTGATGACCGGCCAGCGCAGCTTCCGCACCGGCTCCTGCCCGGAGCGAAGGCGCCGCTCGCGGATCTCCAACACCAGCCGGTAAACCGGCACAAGCGGCAGCAGCAGACGGCGCGCGGAAAATGGCGGCTTCATGCCGTGCGCTCCTGTGCGGCAGATGCGGGACGAACTGGCGCTGAAAGCAATGCGCGCAAAGCCTGCACGCAGCGATCCGTCGCCCCCGCCTGCTGGGCAAAGACCTGCCGCGCCCGCTCACCCATAGCGGCAGCCTCTTTCGGATTCTGGAGCAGTTCAATCAATGTGGCGGCCAGTTCCTCTTTCCCGGCAATGCGCAGGGCGCGGTGCTCGCGAAGGTCTTCCGTAATTGCGCGGAAGTTCACATAGTGCGGCCCCATCACGATAGGCACACCGAACTGCGCCGGCTCCAGCGGATTGTGTCCGCCCGCGGGAACCAGGCTGCCACCCACAAAGGCAACCTCGGCCAGCGAGTAAACCGAGGCCAGTTCGCCAATCGTATCGAGCAGCACAATTTCACCAGGCCGAAGCGCTGCCGGCGCTTGCTCCTTCCAGTTCGATCGCCTGCTCCACGAAACGCCTGCTCTCTCCAGCAAAGCCGCCACTGCGCCAAAGCGCTCGGGATGGCGCGGAGCCAGCACCATGGCCAGTTCTGGCTCGGCGGCCAGCAACAGCGGCCACGCTTCGAGCAGCTCCGCTTCTTCACCCTCCAGGGTGCTGCCGGCCACGGCAAGCCGCCGTCCGCCGGCCGCAGCCTTCAACAATCGGGTAGCGGCGGATTCGCCGGCGGCGCGTACGTCGAATTTGAGATTGCCGGCGACGGAAACACACTCGGGCACACAACCCAGGGCGCGGAGCCGCCTGCCGTCTGTCTCGCTCTGCGCCAGAACGCGGCTGAGCCGCCGCAGGATAGGCTTCCACAGCCAGCGCAGCCTTCGGTAGCGCGGCCAGGAGCGGTCGGAGATGCGGGCGTTCACCACCGCCACCGGAATCTCGCGGCGAAAACAGCCGTTCAGCAGATTAGGCCAGAACTCCGTCTCCGCTAGAACCAGCAAACGCGGCTGCATTGCATGGAGCCAGGCTCTGGTCGCCCAAGGCAGATCGAGCGGGCAATAGAAGACGCGATCCGCGCCGAAGCGTTCGCGGGCAAGCTGCTGGCCGGTGCGAGTCGTAGTGGAGATTGCCACGAAGAAATCCGGCAGCGCAGCGTCGAGTTCCTTAACCAGCCGGGTGACAGCAAGCACCTCGCCCACTGAAACAGCATGAACCCATACGAGTGCGCGCCCACGCTTCGCCAGACGGTCCGCTGCCTGGCGCGTGAAGCCCAGGCGCTCGCCCATGCCTTCGCGGTACTTGTGCGTCGTAGCCATCCTCCACAACCACCATGGAGCGCTGATCACAAGGCCGGCAATCAAGGCCATATTGTAGAAAAACAGGATCATGCGTAACGGAATCTGCCTTTTCGTGGTCTAACTGTAAAATGATACAGTCGAGCGCGATGAAAGTTCTCCGTACGATCTCCGTACTGCTGCTCTGGCTCCCGCTGGCAGCCATGGCCAAACGCCCTGCCCTGACGCCCGCGCAGCCTGCTACATCCTATCCCGCCGTTGAAATTCACGAGAAGGAGCAGGTCGCCATCGCCGTCGTGCCGTATGACA
>JAJZNH010000800.1:2561-7191 GCA_021811745.1 Acidobacteriota bacterium | reverse complement strand
TGGAAGCGCATACCCGCGCCACAGCCATCCGCATCGGCAATCCCGCTTCGTGGCGCAAGGCCACGCGCGTCATCCAGGATTCGGGCGGTTGGTGCCTGGATGTCACCGAGGCCGAAATTGCCATTGCGAAGACTGAGATCGGCGCAGAGGGGCTGGGTTGCGAACCGGCCTCCGCCGTTACACTGGCCGGCCTGAAAAAGCTGCGCGCCGAGGGAAAGATCGCTTCCAGCGAGACCGTGGTTCTGGTGCTCACCGGCCATACGCTCAAGGATGCTGATTACACCATTGGCTTCCATCGCGGAACGCTCCTGACCGGAGAGGAGATGACCGGTATCGAGCAGCGGATCGAGGAACTGCGGCGCAATGCCGTTGTCATGGATGCCACTCCCTCTGCGGTTTTGGCCGCGCTGAAGGGCAGTGCCGAATGAGCAGTGCCTTAGGGACACATGCGGACGGCTTGCGGCTGAGGCTGCCGGCAACCTCAGCCAATCTCGGGCCCGGCTTCGACGCCGTCGCCGTGGCCCTGGATTTTTTTCTCGATATTGAGGCCGAGCCAGCCGTCGCGTTTTCCATTACCGCTACGGGCCGGGATGCCGAGCGGTGTGCGCGGTTAGAGGATAATCTTGTCCTCGAAACCTATAAGGGACTCCTTCGGAAGCAGAACCGTCCCATCGTGCCCCTGGCGATCCGCATGGACAACGGCATCCCGCTGGGAATGGGTTGCGGCTCCTCTGCTGCCGGACGGCTGGCCGCCGTCGCGCTGGCCGTGCATTTTGGCCAGCTTGACTGGAGCCCCGACCAGATCCTCGAAGAGGCCTGTTTTCTGGAGGGCCACCCGGATAACGCCGCCGCCTGCTGGCTCGGCGGGTTTGTCGTCACCGCCAGTGAGGGCAGGACCGTGCAGGTAGCCCGCGCCGTCCCCCCTGAGGCGTGGCGCGCCGTCGTTGTTTTGCCGGCCGAGCCGCTTTCGACCAGCGCGGCGAGGGCCGTCCTTCCGGCAATCTACTCCCGCTCCGACACTGTCTTTAATATCCAGTCCGCGGCGCTGCTCGGGCTTGCCTTTGCCCAGGGCCGCGGCGATCTGTTGCGCATCGCCATGAGCGACCGCATTCATCAACCCTATCGTGCGCCCATCTGCCCTCTGCTGCCGCTCCTGTTGCCTCTGGCAGGGAAAGAAGGCATCTTAGGAGCTGCGCTGAGCGGTGCCGGACCTGCAATGTTGGTGATCGTAGAGAACGAAGAGAGCCTGGAGGAGGCCTCGGCCGCTATAAGACAGGCCGCAGGGCCCCAACTGGGTTTGGACCTGCTCGTCTGCCGATTCCAGGCCGACGGGGCAAGCCAGTTTCAGGAGACAAGCCTCCATCGCGGGGTCCCCAGACCGTAAATTTAAATCAGGCAGGTATTGACCAATAAGTAATGATCTCTGGGCTGGCTCTCGAATTTGGCAGCAGATACAAGCACTTGATTACTGTTTCAGTTACCTAAGTTTGCTTGCCATTTAAGTGGGGAACGCCTAGAGTCGTTCGCGGGGGCAGTTCTGGGGGAGGGCTGCTCTAGCGCCCGTGATCCCGCTCGGGATCCGGGCGCTTCTGCTTTTATAGGCGATCGCCGTTCCCGACGCTGCCGCAGCCATCATCCTGCAGCACCCGCCGGATAGAGCCCGCGAGGGACATTGCCGCCGGTACGCCTGAGCCGTCCGGTTGAGGGTTGCGACTTTCTGTGGGAGTGGTGCATCTCATAAGCAACGGGTTCACGTACAATGACGAAGGAACCGCAAAAGCAAGGAGGAGCATGGCTGGAGTGGGAGTTTTGGAAGTAACGGATGCAACTTTTGATCAGGAAGTGCTGCGCAGCGAGCAGCCCGTCCTGGTGGATTTTTGGGCCGTCTGGTGTGGCCCCTGCAAGGCAATCGCACCAATCGTTGACGGCGTGGCCGCAGCCTATGCAGGCAAGTTGAAGGTGGCCAAGGTAAACGTGGATGAGAATGGCGCAACCCCGTCGCGCTACGGCATTCGGGGTATTCCATCGCTTTTGTTCTTCAAGGGCGGCAAGGTGGCGGATCAGGTCGTTGGCTATGTTCCTCAGGACGTCATCGAGCAGAAGGTCCAGCGCTTGCTCGCCTGAGCGAATCGCACAATCGAAATCGAAAAGCCCGGTGCTTGCGCCGGGCTTTTTCTTTAGGTGCGATGTTTGGACTTGAACCTGCCTCTTACCCAGAACCACCTAATGAAAAATCAGCTTCTGCCGATAGCGGAATCATAGTCGTCTGCTGTGGTTTTACGGCAATCCCAGGGTTGGTATGTCCTTATGTGCCCTTATAGGTTCTTTGCCGGGTCGCCGCTCCTGGGCTGCGCGTCGACTTGAGGGTTGCGCTTCGAGATGCAGCGTCCCTGGTTTTGCTGCGGCCCCTTTGCCTTCGTCGCACGGAGAACGAATGATCACCCTGAAGAAATACCTGGATTCCCCTCTCATCGGTTCGGAAGATCTCGCTTCACCTGAGAAAGAGACCATTTTGCCGGCGGTCCTCGCCGCCTACGGCTTTGCCCTGCTCGAGATGGGAGATTGCAGCGTCGTCGCCATTCCTGCGTTAGGCGACGACCTCAAACAGAGCTTCGCCAGGCTGCAGGCGCGGCTCTCCGTCAACATGAGCTGTGACGCAGTAAGAGTCACCGGCCAGAATGTCCAGGAGAATCTGAGGGAATGGGGAAAACGCACCGCGCTCCACTACCAGCAGAAGACCCACGAAGTACGCGAACTGCTCTTCGTTATGGCGCGCACCGCCGAATCCGTAGCGGCCCGCGACCAGCTCTGCGCCAGCCAATTCAACGAAGTCACGGCATGCCTCAAAAGCATCGCCACGCTTGAAGATCTCACTGAAATCCGCGCCTCCATCGAGAAAAGCGTGGCAGATTTGCGGGCCTCCATCCAGCGCATGGAAGAGGAAGGCAAGGTTGCCGTCGAGCGCCTTCGCAGGGAAGTCTCAAGCTATCGAAACCGGCTGGAAGAGGCCGAGGACATCGGCTCGCGAGATGCACTGACGGGACTCCGAAACCGGCTCTGGGTCGAGAACCAGATCGCGAGCCGCATCCGCTTGGGGGTTCAATTCTGTGTCGCGATCATCGACATTGATGGCTTCAAGCGAGTGAACGACCAGTATGGCCATTTGATTGGGGACGAGGTGCTGAAACATTTTGCCAGCGAACTGCGCGCGGCATGCCGCTCCACTGACCGGATCGGGCGCTGGGGAGGAGATGAGTTCATCCTCGTGCTCGATGGCAACCTGCCCGACGCCACCGCGCAAATTACCCGGCTGAGTAATTGGGTCTTCGGCAGCTACGCTATCGACGGAAAAGCCGGGGCCGGGAAGATCTGGTTGGAGGCTTCGATCGGCCTCGCGGAGCATCAGCCCGGCGAGGCCATGAAGGACCTGCTCGTCCGCGCCGACGCCGCCATGTACAGGCGCAAGATAGCCTCGCGCCAGGCGCAGAGGCTCGGATAATGATTGCCAGAGGCCCACGGATACAGACCGCTTCCTGCTGATCGGCGCGCTCTCGCGCACCGTCATATACCGGATTCGTGCTGCGCGCCAGCGCCAGCCCATTTTGGGAGATTCCAACTCTCTCTCCCGATTCCGGAATTTCTCCAAATTCTTTTCCCTCTCCAATCTTGAGTTCCTTTCCGCCCTGCCGGATGGTGGAAGTGAGCCATTTGTTAGTGCTTGTTAAGCGGCCTCTTGAAGAAGTTATCGGGGTCTTTGAGGAGCGGGTGGAAGTGGAGCTGCCATGGAGTTATTGATCGCTGAAGACAACAAGCCGCTGGGCGTATTCCTTGCCAGGGGGCTGGAGGCCGATGGTCATCGCGTCCGCCTGACCTGCGACGGGGGCGCGGCCGTCGAGGCATTTCGTGAAGCGTTGCCCGATCTGACCATTCTCGATCTGAACATGCCCGTCAAGGACGGCGAACAGGTGCTCGAAGAAGTTCGCGCTCTCGATGCTGACCTGCCCGTTCTGATACTCACGGCGCGCCAGGAGGTAGAGACGCGCGTGCGGTGCCTTGATCTTGGCGCCGACGATCTGATGATCAAGCCGTTCAGTCTCCATGAACTGCGCGCGCGCTGCCGGGCGCTGCTGCGGCGCAAGCGCGAGGCGCGGCTGCTCCTGCGGGCAGGCGACCTGGAACTGGACCGGCTCGATCACACAGTCCGGCGCGGTGGCCGCCAGATCGCGCTTACCAACAAGGAATTCGCTCTTCTCGAACATCTGCTGCTCAGCCGCGGTCAGTGCGTCTCGCGGGTGGAACTTCTGGATTCGGTCTGGAAGATGGACCCGGCGCAAACAACCAACATCGTGGACGTCTACGTGAACTATCTGCGCCGCAAGCTCCAGGATCCGCCACCGGGGCGGCTGATCCGGACCGTACGCGGATTTGGGTACAAGATGGCTTCCCAATCTGAACTCACTCCGGGCGCCGAGCCTGTCGTTGTCCTTTCGGACAACGCGGGCCCCGCTGTCGCGCCGGAGCCGGAGATCAACTGAGCGCAAATCGACGTGATTTGGACCTGAACTGGCGCAGTATCTGCTCTTCAAACCATGCTTCTTGACCATGCTTCTGGGCTCTATGTTGGGAGGAT